>JANLHY010000489.1 GCA_024653795.1 Candidatus Brocadiaceae bacterium
AGATAGTATTCCCAAAGTCGGGGTGTAGCGCAGCTTGGTAGCGCGCTTGAATGGGGTTCAAGAGGTCGTGGGTTCAAATCCCGCCACCCCGACCAATAAAATCAATGGTTTCAGAAATTTGCCACATCTCGTTTTCCCTCCACTGTAGTCAAATTGTAGTCAGCCTCTAAAATCTGAACTCCATCCCTCAAGCTATCGGGACAATGATGTGAATACCTTTGGGTCATTCTTATATCTTGATGACCTAATAGCTTGGATATTTTATAAATATCAATGCCCCTTTGCGCTAACCGTGTAGCAAAGGTATGCCTTAAATCGTGGAAATGGAAGTTCTGGATACCTGTCTTATCTAAAGCAATATTAAAAGCCCTTCTAAGATTATGTCGGTCAATCTTAGTTGACATATTGCTTAGAAATACAAGATCACTTTTCAGATTTCTTATCTTTGACTTTTCCATTAAAATATCAAGTACAATTTGATTTAACGGAATTGTCCTTGGTTTGCCGTTCTTTGACTCTTGTATAATGATGATTTTACGGAACAAGTCAACTCTACTCCATTGAAGAGAAAGCAATTCGTCTTGACGCAAACCAGTGTTTAGATCAAAGATAATTATATCTTTTAGCCATGACAAAGAGTTTTCTAGCAATCTTTTTTCATCTTCCGCATTTAACCAACGATCTCTTTCGTTATTTTCTTTTTCTTTAGGCACTCTAGACACAGGATTATCTCTAATCCATTCCCATTCTTTAACAGCCAGATTAAATGCCTTTGACAGCATTGCTAACTCTCTGTTAATAGTAGAGGGTTTTATGCCTTTGTTTTTCCGTAGTACCTTATATTCAGAAATCAACTTTGGTTTTATGTCAGAAAGTTTTGAATTGCCCCAAAATGTTGCCAGATGTTTTAAAGATGAAGCATAACTCTTTTGCATGTTCTTTGACACCTTTGGAGCATGTTCCTGCATAAATTTTTCCATCATGTCTTTAAAAGTTTTGCTTTGACCAACGGGCTTATCAAAGAATTTCCCCTCTGCTATTTCAGCCCTAATCTTTGCCTCTATTGCCTGAGCAAGCCTCCTATCATCCGTTTCAAGACTCTTTTGTACTTTCTTGTCTTCATACCTAATACAAGTCCACCAGACACCACCCCGTTTAAACATATTTTACTCCTTTCCCGGGACTGATTGTGTCTGTATGACCGCAAAAGGCATTATAATTATTATCATGGACATCATCAAGGATTTTGTTTGCCATCCTATCGCATTGTTCTGTATCACGTTTTAAAGAAGCCAATAACCTGTCAATGTCCTCTAGGTCAAAGAGTACCCGCCGACCTAGCTTAATTGACGGTATACGCCCTATACTTGCCCACTCATAAAGAGTCTTGACAGGCAAAGAGGTATATGCAGAAACTTCTTTTATATTTACGTATCGTTTTTTCATTGCCATGTAAAAGTTTAAACATGAATGACTTTGGTTTACATACTTAATTTCTAAATTATAAAATCACCTTTTATACAAATACGCAATAACCCTGAGACAATAAAACAATTTTACTAAAGGAAAAGTAATCATCTTTTGAATGTCTAAAATGCTAGGCTTCAGGAAAAGACCCCTGATGCCTGGCATCTCTTAACGCCATTCAAAATATCATTACTTATTGGTAATTTATAGTTTTATCGTCTCAATTGTCCTTTAATACACACATCCCGAAGCGAGGCTACAATACAGCCTCGATTCCTCGATGCACGTCGGAATAAACACATAAGAGGATTTAAAAGCAGAAAACACCCCCTTTTGTTTAGATCAAAATTGTTTCAACTTGTGGCATTTAATAATGCCAAATGTTTTGGCGTCCACCGTTCCTTTCCACTATAAACCAGGTATTGAACATATGAGAAAAAATGCTTGCCCATTTTCGCTTTCATTAAAGCCAGACTTGGGGAAACTTGTCTTTCTACCCACGCCGTTACTTGAGTTAATGTCCTTTGAACTTTTTTTACAGTAAGTTTTACTTTTTCTACATCACCCAAATATATGTCCCACCACTCGGAAATATCCCATCTTGATTTATTGCTGTCATTTGAAGGCTCTACGAAGTTTAAATACCTCTTAAGCACACCCGCGACTAGTTTTCCCAGGTCGTCAGTCTTTACTATCTCTTTTGCCATTTCTTGCGCCCGTTCGTCCCTCGTTTCAACTTCAACCCTATTCCAAAAGTAATCAACGCCCATTTGCTTTGATTTTTCGTACATTCTGCATTTAATCATTGAGCTATTACTGCCGAAATATACGGTCATTCCGTTATTTCCCTCTAACTCGTTTAAACCATAGCTTACCCTGACATCTGCCTTTCTGAATATGGACTTTACTTCTCTTTTGCGCACTTTGTCGGCAATATCATCGATTTTAAAATAACCCTTATAATCATCAATTGCCGTATCCAACCTCGTAAAATGTCCACCTTTACTCAAGACCTCTTTAAATAATTGTTGCCATTTATTACCGTGTATATTCTCATATTCTCTGCACCCCATACCTGACATCATTACATGAACACCCATATTGTCACACTTTCTATGTTGTCTACTTTTGTACTTCATGATACATTTTTGATAATGCAAATTTTAAACGAGTTTTTCTTGTTGTGCTTCGTTATGCTTACGCATGTCTACCGCTCCACTCAGCACGTTATTCCATATGTTTAGAAGGGTTGCCAGGCCGTGAACGTATGGAATGCAAGGTATTGGCAAATAGGGGTAAGAGGTTTTACAGTAAACGGGGACAAATATAGAGGTACTTCTATTTTCCCATCGTACGGTATAAACCTTTTAAAACAAATAACTTTTCTCATAGATATTTTATTGAGATTATGGATAATGTTAATTTATATTACTCGTTTAAAATAACACGTAATATTGAGTTGGCGTATTTATCGTTATGCAAATATTAATAAATGGAACTATTCAAGGTTTGCTTATATCGCTACTGGCAATTGGCTTTTCGATTGTCTATAATTCAACAGGCATAATTTACATTGCCCAAGGCGCTATTTATACCCTTTCCCCTTTCCTTCTCTTTTCCTTCATAAAAGTTGGAATAGGTATTCCTATTGCAGTTTTCTTTACTTTCGTTATAACCATCTTTTTGTCAATGTCTTTCGAAAAGATAAACCATTGGCCCCTTTATAAGAAAGAGGCTTCTCCTCTGATACAATTAATTTCATCACTTGGAATTTATATCATTATTGTGCAGATTATTGTTCTTATCTGGGGAAATGAAACAAAAGTCTTACGGGCAGGAGTTGATACTACCTGTAACTTTTTGGGAGTAATTCTCACAAAGTCGCAGATAATAGGCGGCATGACGGGTCTGCTCTTCATAATACTATTTTTGATATGGCTTAAAAAGTCTGATACCGGATTAATGCTCATTGCCCTTTCGGATAATCCCGTTCAACTCTCACTTCTTGGGCATGACATAGTCAAACTCAGGCTTTTGACATTTGGTATAAGCGGACTTTTCACAACCACTGCGGCAAGCCTTACCGCCTTGGACGTTGGTTTTGATCCCCAGGGCGGCCTAAATGCCGTATTAATTGCAATTGTTGCAACCATTATCGGCGGCAAGGGATCCTTTGTTGGCCCTGTTATGTGTGGAGTTTTACTGGGAATAGTACGATCTCAGGTGGTTTGGTATACATCTGCACGGTGGGAAGACGCATTAACCTTCCTTTTTCTTGTCCTTTTTCTTTTTTTCAGACCCCAGGGTATTTTGGGGAGCAAGGGAAGGATTGAATCGTTATGAACTATATTCTCCATCTTCTTATTTATCTTGATATATATATCATCATTACCCTGTCATTAAACCTCTTAATTGGCTACAGCGGGCTATTCCAACTGGCGCATGCCGCTTATTATGGCATTGGCGCATATACTACGGCACTGCTAATGGTTCGTCACGGATGGGGTTTTATTCCGGCGGTAATTTCTTCTATCTTTATAACGGGCTGCCTGAGTTTTTTGGTTTCAGTTCCCGCCTGGCGTTTCAGGAAAGATTACTTTGTTATACTTTCTCTAGCCGTACAGGTTACAATTTACAGTCTCCTTTATAACTGGATAGACCTTACCAATGGCCCTTTTGGGATAACGGGCATACCGCGGCCAAGCATTCTGGGCTATAAAATTAATACCTTGTTTAAAATGTTTTCCCTTTCCACGGTTCTTACGCTAGCCTGTGGAATTGTTGTATTTATATTGTTGCGTTCCCCCTGGGGAAGGGTGTTAAACGCAATGAGAGATGATGAACTTGCGGCCCGCGGGATTGGGAAAAATACCAGACTATTTAAGATTCAGGTATTCTTCATATCCTGTGCAATGGTGGCCATTGCGGGCAGCCTGTATGCCACATATGTGAGCTATATCGACCCCACCTCTTTCACTCTGGATGAATCCATATTGATGATCAGCATGATCATCGTCGGTGGCACGGGAAATTTCAGAGGGCCCATTGTAGGCGCCCTCACCCTTATAGCAATCCCGGAAATTTTAAGGTTTTTATATATCCCGGACGTCATTGCTGCAAATATAAGACTTTTGATATACGGTTTACTTATTATTACAATGGTGCACTTGAGACCGCAGGGTTTGGCAGGCAAATATCGGTTTAAATAAAGAAATTTCAGACTATCGCTCATAAAGTAAAATGTTCGTGTCAATTCGTGTTCATTAGTGGCTAAAAGAGTATCAAAAGAGATAACCTGAAAACACACATTTAATAATGTCAACAATATTAGAAAAAGAAAATACCGTCCTTTCAGTAAGAGGACTTAAAAAGTCCTTTGGCGGACAGGTCATACTTGACGATGTCTCGTTAGACCTCAAACGGGGCGAAGTGGTACTTCTGAGAGGTGAAAACGGTTCTGGCAAAACCACCCTTGTAAACATTCTGACCGGAAACCTTGAGCCTGATAAAGGTGAAATACATCTCAATATCAACGGGAACAAAGAAATATTTTCCTGGCCACGGCGTTGGTGGAAAGAGGTAAATCCCTTTGACCATTTTACCCCGGAAAGGCTTGTATGGGAAGGCGTCGGAAGGGTCTGGCAGGATATAAGACTCTTCCCCACGATGTCCACCCTGGAAAATGTCATGGTATCTTCCCCAAAACAACGCGGTGAAAATCCCGCGCTTGCCTTGATAAGCAGCAAAGCAAAAAGTGAAAACAAGCAGAACAAAAAGATATCTTCCGAATGGTTGAGCAAACTAGGGCTTGGGGACAGGCTTGATTCGTCATGCGATAAGATTTCGCTTGGCCAGATGAAGCGGGTTGCCATTGCCAGGGCGATACAGGCGGGGGCAAAGATACTTTTCCTCGACGAACCGCTATCCGGCCTTGATAATAGCGGTATATCATATGTCATGAAGTATCTCGAAACCATTGCAAGGGAAAGCGCAATAACCCTCGTCATCGTGGAGCATGTATTTAACATCTCCACTATATTGAAGCTTGCAAGCGCCGTCTGGACGCTTTCGCATGGTAGGGTGCAAATCAACAAAGCGCATGAAATCAAGGAAAGTACCGTAAACAATGGAAACCACCTCCATAATCTTTTACGGCAGATTGCTGGTAATAAAGGAAAGATTTATACGAAACAACTCCCTAACGGCGCTAAACTCAACGTAGTAAATACTGATAGCCTTGAAGAATCTCAAGCAATCCTTGAGGTAAAAGACCTAGTAGTAAAGAGGGGCATAAGGACGGTAATAGACGGACTTTCTCTTTCGCTCAGAGCAGGGCATTTTTACCTGCTCGAAGCCCCCAATGGGTGGGGCAAAAGCTCACTCCTAGACGTCATCGCTGGTATTCATCCATCCGAATCAGGAAACATTATACTGAAGGGAGAAGAAATAAATTCTTTGCCAACATATAGTCGGATAAAAAAGGGCATTACATATCTGAGGTCACAACAGTCTGTGTTTACCTCATTAAATGTAGAAGAACAAAGAAGGCTGGCAAAAACAGATAGACAACTATTTGGTAACACGTTAAATTGTAAAACAAAAGGGGGCTGTCTAAGCGGTGGCGAAAAACAGAAATTATTGATAGATATGTTGCCTGCGGCGAATGTCTATCTCCTGGATGAGCCTATGATAGGATTAGACAATGTATCTATTGGGAGATTAGTAGAATTAATTAAGCAAATGACTGTGAAATGGAAAACGGTATTGATAACAGTTCCTGAATATAAGGAGGTATAAAAATGAATGAGGTTCTATGTAGATATTTAAGCAAAAAAACAATAGAGGCTTACGTAACAATAAACAACTGGATGAGAACTTGGCAGAGGCCCTTAATAGTTACCCCTTGCTTGATTATCAGATAAAATATCAAAATGCAGATAATGTGGCATATTTTTGATTATGAGGATGTATCAGAGGAAATGCACACAAAGTATATATACGTAATTAGCTAAGTTAATAACAAAATCGAGGGTAATATATGGCACAGTTTCCAGAAGTTCGTCTTAGACGCTATCGTTTGGATCAGGGCATCAGGAGAATGCTTGGAATGGAGTTTCCAACTCCGAATAAATTTATATGGCCTCTTTTTATTGTCGAAGGCCAAAATGTAATTAATCCGATAAAAACCCTGCCTGGTCAATATTTTTGTAGTATCGACATGGTAACATCAGCTCTTGAACCTGTAATAAAATCTGGGATAGGTGCGGTATTGTTATTCGGATTTGTAGAAAATAATCTTAAAACCGATGATGGAGCCTATGCTTTTAATGAAAATGGTCTTGTTCAGCAGGCGATCAGAGAAATAAAACGTCATTTCCCGGAATTTCCAATTTTTACGGATACAGGAGTGAGTGGTTATACCACCCATGGCCATAATGGTATGTCGGATGAAAACGGACAGATAGATAATGATGCCACATTGCAACTATTAACCAAAGTGGCCATTTCTCAGGCCGAGGCGGGAGCTTCCTGCGTTGCTCCGAGTGGGATGATGGATGGCCAGATACAGGCGCTTCGCACAGAATTGGACAAATCCGGATTTTATCAGGTGCTTATCATGAGTTATGCCGTCAAATTTGCCTCAAACTGCTATGATACCTTTCCATACGCTGTGCAAACACCAAGGAAACATGATCAACGTGTCAAAACCTATTTGGCCCCTCCCAATGACATTCAACAGGCATTGAGGGAATCTGGACTTGATGAACTTGAAGGTGCTGATTTTGTCATGGTTAAACCGGCAATTTTTTATCTTGATGTTATTCATCAAATAAAAAATAAAGCTAATGTGCCAGTGGTGGCATATAATGTCAGCGGCGAATATTCCATGATTCATGCCATGGCAAAACAAAACTGGAGTGATTTATACCCCCTTGCCGGTGAATCCTTGTTGGCAATTCACCGTGCTGGAGCGGATCTGATAATTTCATACTGGGCTAATCAATACGATAAAATCTTTATGGAGATGAAACGTTGAAACGAAACACTTTTTACATGTTAGCCGCAATTGTATTGCTCATCGTTGCAGCCGGTTATTTTTTCAGTCAAAGTCAGTCAAAAAACGCTTTATCAACTGCAGAAAAAGCAAAAAATACTCTGAAAATTGCCGTATTGCTACCTCTTACAGGCCCTGGTGCTAATGGAGCCCAATATTCCAAAGAAGGCTTCGAAATGGCCATTGAAGATATAAAAACCTCTGGTGGAAATGTTACTATTGAGTATGAAGATACGCAGACAAATCCTAAAACAGCTATCTCTATTTTTCAGCATCTTCAACTTGGCAGCGCCAAACCCCAAGTGATAATCCCAGAGCTGAGCAGCGTTACCAAGGCACTCAAACCTCTCTTAAAAAATGATTTCCTCACAGTGGCGACAGGTGTTTCCGTACCAAACATTGCTGATCCGGCAAGTCAGTTATACCGCGTATTCTTATCTGCCGAAGGTGTTGGAAACACCGGCGCAGAGTATGCCCTGCATGCCGGCCATAAAAGCGTTGCGATAGTGTATGTCAACGATGAATAT
This sequence comes from Candidatus Brocadiaceae bacterium, assembly GCA_024653795.1. Classification (GTDB taxonomy): domain Bacteria; phylum Planctomycetota; class Brocadiia; order Brocadiales; family Brocadiaceae; genus Wunengus. The sequence continues at coordinate 8,050 of JANLHY010000489.1, forward strand.
GGACAGTCCAGTATGACAGCCTTTAAAAACAAATTTGAGGAAAATGGAGGAGTGGTTTTTACTGAAACATTTAGTATTCTTGAAAAAGATTTTAGAACTCAGTGGCAAAAAATATTGCACAATTCACCAAAGTCCCTCTTTATTACCGGCTATGGGCCTGGTTATCTCACAGTATTAAAACAGTTACGTGACACCAACTTCGATGGTCTGATTATGACAGACTGGAGCCTGACGTCACCTGAATATTTAAATGCCACTGGCGGTGTACGAGACGGAACGATCGTAGTGACTGTCAACCATAATGCCGCATTTGAAAAACGATATCAGGACAAATACAAAAAACAAGGCTTCATGATAAATGTTGGTTATTCGTATGATACATTACTATGTATATGGGAAGCCTATAAACAGTCAGATGGTTCTGTCCAGAATATGGCAAAAGCCTTTGGTGTAATAAAGAATTTACCGGGATTCATGGGAAATTTATCGATTACATCTTCTGGTGATGTAACGGTTAATTATCGTTTGAAGAAAGTGGACAGTGGCCAATTAGTGCCTCTCGATGAATGAACTCTGACCTTGCCTTCAAGGCAAGTTTTTTGATTTAGAATAAATCTTCATTTTAAAGGTCGTCATGAGTCAAGATGAATATAACGCCTCTGTGCCTAACCGTATACAAGCTGCCCGTTTTTTATTGGCAATGTTGGAACATTTTCGTGGCCGTAAAATAGATGATGATTCCGTTCTCGATATCGGTTGTGGGCCAGAAGTTCTATTAAAACCGTTATGGGCAAATGTTAAAAACATCCCGAAATATCTGACCGGTATTGATAATAATTCAGAGTATAGTTCACAGGATTTTTGGCGTGAACCCAACAGGAAATTTATTCAAACTGATTTTCTCGAATGGAAACCGGATGAAAAATTTTCAGTTATGTGGTCTTCTATGTCAGCACATTGGATTACCGGTCCTGCTGCAGATGGAAAGGCAAAGAGTAGGCAATTTTTCCAGATCATTAGCGATGCCCTGAAAGATGATGGATATTTTGCATGTATTGCACCGGCAGGGAAGAATTTTTATCCTCTTATTTCAAAACTAGCAGTAGTGGCATTTCAAGAACTAAAATACTCATTGGGTTGTAAGCGTAAATACGACATTCATCGTGACAAGTATTGTTATTTTTGGGATTCTATTTCAGAAATAATAAAGTATGGTTCTAAAGCAAATTTACAGTTATGTGGAATTTATAAAACCAGGGACTGGCAACATGTAAAAACTACAGAAATAGGTAAAATTTGGAAATCTGCAAATGAAATACTGTATGAAAAGGGAGGTGGTGTTGATACTGAAAAAGTAGCACAGAAAATAGATGAAATATTAATAAGAGCTATTGATAATAAGCCAGAGGCCGTCGAATGTACTAGCGAGGAATTAGGTACCAGTATATTTAAATCAGACAAAGAATATCACTACTTGTTACCGTACATTGATTCTTTTGTTTTCGTCTTCAAAAAAAGCAAGATTATTGGCGATAGGTCTATTGCTAATAATCCATACATTAAGTCAGACTTGTTAATGTATACTCTTGACAGGATAAGAAACATGGAAGGGAAAGCATCTTTAGTAAAAGATATAGAATATCAGCCAGCCGAAAAAAAAGATTCTATAGAAAACAAACTAGACAATACGGCATTACAAGTATTTACTGATATTGTATGTGATCGTCAATTACAAGGTAAATTAATTTATGCTGGGCGATCCTATCCTGGTGAGAAAAACCAGATTGCTGACGTTGAAAATTCATACTTTAATATATCCCATAAATGGCGTAGAAAAATAATCGACGATGAAGAGATCAAGAGAAGAAAAAATTTATTTAAACCAGAGATTGGCTTACAGGAAAAAAAAGCTGAATCGAAGGGGTTTTTTGGAATCGCATTATGTGTTGTAAATAGAAAAAATCCTGTTGACTCTTTTCGTTTCATAAACTCACCGAAAATAAATGGGAAAAGAATTGCATACATAGGTATTGCAAGTCCTCCCGTGCCTGCTTTTGACCATGGGCCACCTGAAGATGCAGAGGAATATCTGCGAATCATAAGAGGAATACAAGCGGAAGATATCTTTTCCGTTTTTGCAGCCGATGATGATGCATTTCGGATATTTGTTTCTGAGTCAGAGAATGATCCATGCGCGATTAAACATTTTCATTATTTTCGCTGGCAGGCATCGTATTATCAACCAAACCTCTTTATTCTCTCCCACACCACAGCTAAACCCCCCCCAGTATCTGAGGGTGGTGGAAAAAATTTTGCCGCGTTCCTTTCCATTGCTTTAGATAAATTTAATCAAGCAAATGGGCAACTAACCAATCTAGATATTACCGAATTGGCCCATTGTCTTAAAGCGATATCTCTGCTCGAAGATATCGCTTATCAACGAAAATTATCATACGAAAAGCTATTCAAAGAAGACCGTGAAACTTTTCGCGCTCTATATAATTTACCTCAAGAAACAATAGATCTCCTCAAAAAAACCTATATACCACCTGTTTCAATGGAAAGTGGAGATATAATCAATAGTACAGTGACACTAACTGAAGCACAGACAGAAGAATTTGCTGAAAAAATAATCTCACGCATCCCAAAAGCAGATTTGCATGTTCATGTTGGTAGTTGTATGAGCCCTGAATTTCTCGTTGCAGCCTCCATTATTAGTTTACTTCGTTTGGATTCATCTGACATTGATGTTATTCGCAAAGCCATCAAAAAGACATATTCATTTTTCAAACGTAAAAAAGGAATAATATTCAAGCCTCCTATTGGAATCAAAAAATCTACGTCTACTATTACTTGGAATGGAAATATAGCTGAGACATCCGAAAAGATAATGAAATTTGTCAAAAAACAAATAGATTATGCAGAAAGCATTAAAAATCGTACTGGTTATCGCGAATTCCGTTCAGCATTACATGATGTCCTAAGTCTTGATGATCATTGGGATGAACAACATTTGAAGGCTGAATTAAGGAAAAGAAGTAATATCAGTTTACTACTGTTTGCACTCATGTATGGACAGATTAACGGTGAAAAGCCAACGACAAATCTGTCAAAAGAGGATATTTTACGGATAGTTATTATTGTTCTTGCGACAACTTATCAGGATAAAGATACGCTGGCGAAACTATCTATCCTTGGACAGGATGTTTTGCCGTGGTTTAATGTCACAAAGGATATAGATGAAAGTACGTGGATGGAACTTCATCATGAATTTTATAAGGATGAAGGCCACTTTGCTATCCAAACATTTCGAGGTAATGGATGGGAATTAAATAATTGCAAGAAATTCCAAACACCTATTTCAATTCATCTAAAGAAATCAAACAGAGATTATTTAACAGTCGCTCCGAAGGATTTTAAAGAAGATCCCATTCTATACTTATTGGCTTCCGGTACAAGGGCAAATAACCTAAAAGATTATTTAGAGGGCTGTGAACTTTCTGGAGCAGAGCATTTGCAGCATCCTTTCCTGATGCATCTCTATGCTCAGCAGCTTTTACACCAATTCAAGGATCAAGGGATCATGTATGCTGAGTTGCGAGCCGCTGCAACCGGCTATACGACAAAGCATTTTTCTTTCAGTGACGTATGTTCGTGTATGCAAACCGCCTTTTCACAGGCGCAAAAAATGGTGAATTTTTACTCTCCTGATAAAGAGAGAAATTGTTGGTTATGGGAGACGCCTTTTGCTTTCAATGATAATAGAAAAGAAAGGGATTTTGATGACACGGATGAAAACAACGGGCCAAAAGGAACGTTATTTCCAATCAAAATCAACATTGTCCTTACGGGCAAAAGGCATAAACCGATTCGGCAGATAATTCAGGAAGCTGCCGCAGGAGTAGTCTTTCATCACCATGAAGAAACACCCAAACCCCGTCCAGAGGACAAACATAAACAAGAAAATTATGACAAAGAGGCATGGGGAAAATATAAAGAAAACATGAATTCCTGTCATTTTGTCGGATTTGATCTTGCAGGACAAGAAGATGGATATCCCCCTGAAGCATACAGGAAGGAATTTGAACAACTCTCTAAAATGCATATTCCAATTACTGTCCACTGCGGTGAAAATGCACCGGCAAAGTTTGTGGAAAGCGCCGTGTTGGATTTAGGAGCCAAGCGTCTCGGCCATGGCTTATCGGTTGCTGCCGATCAAAAACTCATGGATAGAATCCGGGAATACCGTGTATGCATAGAGTTGTGCCCGATTAGTAATTTCCAGACAAACCACCTCCTGCCTCATGAAGAGGATGAGGGGATAAAAAAGCCCGGCAGACAATACCCCTTAAGGAAACTTCTTGAAAATGGTAATGCTATTTGCCTTAATACCGACAATCCAATCATTTCCCACACTAACATGGTAAAAGAATGCTTCCAAGCATCATATGCCTACGGTGGCAAAGGCCTTTCCTTATGGGATCTATTAAGCATTATCCGTATGGGTTTCTATTATGCCTTTCTCCAATCTCCGGAAAGAAAAAACATCATCAGATATGCAGAGAAAAAGATATTGAATATTTTTGAAGAAGATGAGGTGCTCGCTTTTTTGTATGATTGGAAAAAGAAATAAAGGGCTTGACGGGGTATGCATGGAAGCTTTTTGAGCGGGAATCGGGAAGCCCTGTATCTGGCTTTCAGGAATGATTAATGATAAAGACCTGAATTTGACTCGGTTTTTACTCACTACACTGTCTTTAGAAGTCGATCGTTGAAAATGGCGATGATTTTTCCCGCTGTTTGGTCAGATCAACAAGCTTTTCAAGATAGAATGATTAGGCTTCCGCCAAATATGGTTGCCAATTGTTTGGTAGCGTAGAAAAAGAGAGACCTAGCGTAATAGCCTCCTTTGATTACGCGGGGTTACAAGGGCAATTTGGCTAAAGGTCTCCATAATTCTACGCGACCAATTGTTTGTATTGTCTTATGGATTGTGTCGTGAGTAATGTACCCACTACACACAAGTAAAAATAATCATAAAATACTGTGCTATGTAGCCATTATCCCTGGAAAACAGGGGGATTCCAGGAACATTTCAAATTGTAGTGAGTAAAAATTGGGTCAAACTTAGGTAAAGAATAAATACCTTTAAGCCGATTGGAGGTGTTATCCCTTATTTATAACGGATTCGTCTCCATGTTCGCCCCGGAACAGGCCAAAAAATCCATCATAAGCCTGGCCGATCAAGAGGTACTTTCCATAGGTCTTTATAATAACTTTTTAGGTTAAACAAAATAGGAGGAATTAACATCATGAAACAACCCATTATCGATTACTTGGCATCGAAAGTCATTGAAGATATTCGACAACAGCGCCGCTTCAATGACTCCGTTGCGGATAACTTAAACAAATATCCTTTGATGGATAGCTTACGAGAACTTATCCAGCAAGAGGATGTACCCATTTTGTTGGAAATGACAAAGTCGATGAGTACTTGCATTTGCAACTTGGCAATAAGCTTGCTTCGAAAATTTGATACGCAAGCGAGCGTTAAGTTGTTTTTCCTCCACGAGTGGAGTTGTTCAACAGATTATGAGCGTAGATCGGCTTTGATGTGGCGTCTCCTTGACGATAAATACCTTGATATAACTGCACACGAGGACATCTATAGATTTGTCTGTGATAACATGAATAGATTTCTCAGCGATTGTGCAAAATGCTTTGGAGGAGATACACTGGTTCTTAGCGCCTGCAAGGCTCGTTTAGCGGACCCTTCTTTTCCGAGGACGAAGGACTGGATATACCTATGCGCTTCTCTTGGCTCTACAGAACGAGATTCCGTTAAGCAATTGATAGCGAGTTATGAGTCGAGCAAAGATAAGTTTGTAGCCAAGGTGTCCAAAGATTTGTCACAACGCCTGACTAACAAAGTGCTGCACTAAACGGTGCTGCATTTCCGCATTATGAAAACCAACATTTTGTTAATCCAATACCGCATGGATAAAGAATTAGACGCAGAGGATTGAAATTGTTAAAATAAAAATCTAGGTGTAGAGGTAACAATAATAACTTAAAAATTGGAGGCATTAACCATGAATGCAATAAAAGGCATATATCACGATGGGGTGATTGAATTGATTGAAAAGCCCGAAACGCAGGAGACATCAGAAGTTCTTGTAATATTTCCTGAGAAAAAGAAAGGAATATCAAAAATCGGTGGGCTCTTTAAAAATTACGATATAAATTATGGGGAAATTGATGAAGAGCTAAAAAAACTGACCCGGGATTCCCAAAGGCATATATTGGATGAGACCGTTGATTAGACATGAATAAAACACGCAGGCAAAATGAGGTGTATATTCAAAAGATATAAGATGATTATAACGAACATTGTTTAAACAAGGACTAAACATGAAAAGATGTTCTATAAGGTATACAATCAAATGAATATTATTGAATGGAGGAGTTATGCTTTCGACGTATAAGAAGCGGATAATAAAGGAATTGGGAAGGGTTCCCGAAGAAAAGATGCCGAAACTTTACAAAGTTATTCATCAGATAACATCCGAATTCATATCCAAGGCTAAGAAGCCTGGTAAGCGCGGTTCTTTGAAAGGACTATGGAAAGGAAGCAGTATTGGCGACTCATTGTTCTTTGAGGCAAAAAAACCCTCTTCCCTTATGAATCCCATTGAGGTGCGTATAGATTTTATAACCGAAGATACCAGGTCACAATAATCATATAGGAAGGGAGAAAGAACCGATGGGAAGAAAAAGCCATATAGTATTGCCGAAAGACAAGATCGCCGAATTTTGTAAGCGGCGCCACATACGCAAGCTGTCGCTGTTCGGTTCCGGCCTGCATGGCGATTTTGGGACAGAGAGCGATATAGACCTTCTCGTTGAGTTTGAGCCGGATCATATTCCGGGTCTCATAACCTTATCAGGCATGGAGATCGAATTAAGCGAAATCATCGGGCGAAAAGTGGACATGAGGACACCTGAAGATTTAAGCCGCTATTTCCGCAAGGCGGTAATCGAGTCGGCTGATGTGCAATATGTGCAGTAAAGAAGATGTTGCGCAAATCAACAAGAGCACTTAGGATAATGGAGGAAATTATGGAGACAAGGACTGAATATGAAAAGATGATCATTAAGGAAGTTCGGGAAATGCCTGGCGAGGTGCTTCCACAGGTTGTGAAGATCATCCACTCGTTAAAGGAGGGTGTGCTTTCTATGAAAGTACGTCACAAGAAACGTGAAGCCAAAGGGAGCGGTCTCTGCGGCATTTGGAAGGATGAGCGCTCTGCGGCAGAGATAATTAAGGATATACGTTTGCGCAGGACGGGATTCGGCGGCAGAAAGGTGGCACTGTGAACTATCTACTGGATACCGATACCTGTATATACTGGCTTAAAGGCAATGAAGATATTGAAGAAAAGGCTTGGAAGGTAGGCCTTTCGAAAATATCCATTTCTTTTGTCACTTTAAGTGAATTGTATTACGGGGCTTATAAATCCAGGAGAGTGGAACAAAACCTGGCAAATATAGGCATCTTAAAGAGTAAACTGAGTTTAATGGATTCGAACGCATCAATATGCGACGTTTTTGGGAAGCTTAAAGCGATGCTTGAAAAAGACGGAGAGATTATTGATGATGCCGATCTATTTATCGCCGCTTGTGCAGTCGATATCAACGCAACCCTTGTAACAAACAATGAAAAGCATTTCAAGAGAATCAAGGAATTGAAAGTACAAAATTGGATATTGAAATAGCCCTGAGCAACAGTACCAATTTAGAAAATACCTATGCTGCCTTTGTAATACATGGGAGAGGATGCAATGGAAGGAGTACTTGTCCCGATATTCTTGGCTGGCGAAGGCGACACGAAGTGACGAAGGCATTGCTTTATTTGTTCAGGAAATAGAGCAATCCATCCCCTTACTCCACCGCCAGCGGGGAACTATCGTGCAATAAACATGAAAAAAATTGACAAGCTCATTATCAATTCCCCTTACGAAGAACCACAGCAGTATTGGGAATACATACGTGATACACGGGAATTTATCTTACAGGAAGGCCGCAGGCCGGCAGGATATGTTGTTGCCACACCACAAGCACAAGGATTTGACGATCCGGGACTTTTCATTGAAATTGATTTGGTCAATAAAATCCGTCCAAGAATAAAGAAATGGCGTGAGCAGGGCTACCCCGGTGTTACCGGTATTACCAAAAGATTATTGCAACACTGGCAAGACCCCGAAGAACGTAAAGACCGCAGGTTTTTCTTTTGCCAGTTAGAGGCCATCGAAACCCTGATATGGCTTACCGACGCGCCGGAAGCCGACCGCACAGGTATTGACATCCAAAGCGATGGTGGAGATTTTTCACGATGGTGCACCAAGATGGCCACAGGCTCTGGCAAAACCATTGTCATGGGTATGCTCATTGCATGGCAAGTCCTGAATAAAGTAGCCAACAGTAAAGACACACGGTTTTCCAAAAATATTTTGGTGGTTGCACCGGGCTTGACGGTTCGCAACCGCTTATCGGTGTTGAATCCCTTCGACAAGGAAAACTACTATGAGGAATTTAACATCGTTCCATCGGGTTTGATGGAATCATTGTTTCCCTGGATTGTCAGCGATTTCGGGTTGAATGATGCGATTGAGTCAGGATTGGTAAAAACGCCGAGGGTTGTAATCCGTGATGATGGCAATGTAGATGCGAACCTGCGTCCACGGCTGTATCACATTTACATGGATCTCACCGTGAAGGATGACATCAACCGCAAGGCAGATGAACTTGGGAATAGGGTCGCGCCTTCATATTTCATTTTTCAAATTAACATCGTTGAGAACAATACTGAAACATTAAAGCAAAAATACAGGCGGTTATATATGTATAATTTCTTTGATACATGCAATAAATTCCCTTGCAAGTTTTACTGCCTCCGCAGCGTCTTTAGTAGATAATTCAACAAATTCTTTATAATCACTCTCCTGCCTTGCATCAAATGCTTTGTGCAGAATTTTAGAATAGTATTTATCAATTTTTCCTGTATGTATCAAGACTTGCAAAAATATATTTTACTATATATAACGGTATCCGTTATAATTCTAATGTACGGGTAATGCAAAAAGAGAGGAATCCTGGTGATAAAATCATTCCGAGTTTGTTTTGTGTGGACTGATGATGGTGTAGATAACGTCGAAATTACAGATTACCACTAAACAATAAGGAGAAAGAATATGGTTCGTATACCAAAAAATGGGCCGCCCACGCATCCTGGCGAAATGTTATTGGAGGAATTTCTCAAACCTCTGAATATGACGCAGAGCGAGCTGGCAGAAAAGCTTGGGGTTTCATACCCGCGTGTTAATGAACTGATTAATAAAAAAAGAGGGGTTACCCCTGACACTGCACTTCGTCTGGAGAAACTTTTTGGCATGGACGCGCAGTTTTGGCTTAATTTGCAGTTGGCATGGGATCTCTATCATGTGACTCACTCATCAACTGCGAAGGAGATACAAAAGATAAAAAGATTGCCTGCTTTTATACACGCCTGACCACTTCTAATTAAAAAAGGTCTTATTTCAACCTGAATATGATCTGTTTATAATAGACGTGGGGCTAAGATTTTCTTGTAACATCTTTTCAACATCCGAAAGAGTTTCCTCCGCTTGCTTTAGCCTATATGTGAAAAGCGCCTGTTTTTCTGTCATACCACTACGCCTTCTTCTCTAATATTTTTTACTATGGGAGATGATCTCAAGGGTGAATTTTCTATTTCAATACAAATCTTTCCAGTGAAGTCATGACATCAGAGGCATCAAGGTTTCCCTTTATTCCAGCATCCAAAAAAAGATTCATGGCTTCAATCTGGCTCAAATTGAGTAATTTGGCTGCCTGCCTTAGTGTTACTTTACCCTGTTTATAAAGATTCCCAATGTAAGTCTCAAAACCTATTCTTATAAGCTTTCTCATCGCAGTAGATTCTTCGATCTTCTCTTCCTTCTCAACAATTTCAATTGCAGCCATCATATCTTTTGGTATTCTTATAGATTTCGTTTTCATTGTTTCCCCCAATTTTCCAAAAATGCTTTAATTACATTATACTCTTCGTCGCTCACAAACGATGATAAACAGTCTAACTTTTCACGAGCCTCTTTTACTGTTAATTTACCTTTCTTCAATAACAAAGCAATAAATACAGTCGGAGTTATATATGGAATATTAAAAAAACGTAGTCTCCTAATAAACCTTTTATCATCGCTGCATATTGCATCATATTCCCCTTGTTGAAATATTGAAAATATTGCATCTTCGCCCTTTTTAGAGGAAGAAGACATAGTGTTTAGTGTTATCAGTTTATTCTCTATGTTTTCACTTATAATCATCGCGTCAAAATGTTCTTGAGTATTGTAAGTAATTTCCTCTTTTACAATTTGTGGAATAACTACAGAGAAGTTCTTACATACAAGCTCTTTTAATTTTGATTTAGTTAATTTGATGAGACAATCGGCATCCATTAACAATTTCATGTATTGCATTGTAATAATAATATTGCCAAATGTCAAATTGTGATATGATAAAAATTATTTTTAGACGACACAACACATTATTTATGAATCTTTTGGTGATGTAGTCAAACTGTAGTCAACTCCATCGGAATCCAACGGAAGGCATCAGAATCACCAGAATTTAAAACATGTAGTAACTCATTGTGAAATAAGTAATTGCGGTCATAACAAACACAAGGTCAGTCAGTTATAAAAAATACCACAAACACCCTTTTAACGAATGGGGTTCAAGAGGTCGTGGGTTCAAATCTCGCCACCCCGACCAATAAAATCAAGGGTTTCAGGAATTTGCCACATCTCTTTTTCCCTCCACTGTAGTCAAATTGTAGTCAGCCTCTAAAATCTGGATTCCATTACTCAGGGTTTCTGGACACTAGCTACTATCTTAACCTATTCATTATCAATCACTTATTTGATTACCGAATGGACTTGGACGATTGGGGTGTTCAGTAAGCGTCCTCACTCTCTTCCCCATCGAAAGAAGCCTTTTGACTACATACTTACCTGTGTAACCAAAAGCCCCTGTAACAATATTTAATTCCTGAGTTTTGATACCGACATTGCCTAAACCGCCTTTTCTCCCCTTTCGCCGGTGCGGATACGGATAACATCGAGAATAGAATTGATAAATATTTTCCCATCCCCAATATTGCCTG
>JANLHY010000501.1 GCA_024653795.1 Candidatus Brocadiaceae bacterium
ATCATCGTGTCGGAGGTCGACACTGTTCATGTAGAGGGAAGACAGAATTCTCTGCACCGCTAAGGCAAGATGTAGAGAACCCGACTGGGTCTAAGGCCGTTGGATGATACTACAGGGAGCGAATATGAACTCGGGAGAGCCAGGACACTCTTTTTTTCTTTCTTTTAGTGTAGGGGGAAAAAAAAGTAAGCGACGACAAGCTATAAGAGGTAAGGAGTTGCGAAAGTATCTTGGCAGTCGGACTACCTCGTAGTATCGAAGAAGCAGGGTAATGCCTGTGGAGAGAAGGGGGTAGCAGTAACGCAATGAGTTATAAGGAAACATCAACCACCTAGAGCAGCGTAGCCGCAACCAAAAAGAGTTACTCGGGCTGAATGGCTAAAAAGAAAATGGTTATACGATTAAATGGCTGTATGGCTGTATGGTTAAATGGCTAAATGGCAGATTGTCTTTCAACCATTTAACCATTCAGCCATATAACCATTTTCTTTTAACGCTTCGGACTTCGTAGTGAGCTCAGTCGAACGATACTTCGACAAGCTCAGTACAGGTTTAGTGGTTTTTAATGAACAAAAACTTACAAAAAAAAGAAGTTTTTACAAGGTAATACTATATAGTATACACATTCATCTGGTAGTTATTCAAGCTAGATTGCAAATTTTTTGAATTGAGCTATACTTCTCTGCAAAATATCCTGGTAAATACAGGCTGGCTCTTTGCTGACCGTATCCTACGGATGGGGGTTGGTTTGTTCGTTGGGGTCTGGGTTGCTCGTTATCTTGGGCCTGAACAATTTGGACTTTACAGCTATGCACTCGCCTTTGTCTCATTATTTGGTGCATTTGCCACGCTTGGGTTGGATGGGATTGTGGTGCGAGATATTGTGCGTGATCCTGCTTGCAAGTATGAGACACTCGGTACTGCTTTTGTACTTAAGCTCATAGGTGGGTCGTTAACATTCTTATTAGTAATAATAGCAATTTCGTTATTACGCCCTCATGACAGATTAACCCACTGGCTAGTTGGTATTACAGCGGTAGGAATGATTTTTCAGGCGTTTGATACGATTGACTTTTGGTTTCAGTCGCAGGTTAAATCAAAATACAC
>JANLHY010000506.1 GCA_024653795.1 Candidatus Brocadiaceae bacterium
TTACCGTTGGGCGAGTGGTGGAATGGCAGACACGAAGGACTTAAAATCCTTTGACCATAAAAGGTTGTGTGGGTTCGACTCCCACCTCGCCCATTTAAACGGTGTGATATAGTTCAATCCGATTCCATAGTACAATAATAATGCACCGACAAAATTATCATGATTAAGGAACTTATTCAATGTATGGTTTGTTAATACAAAAGTTGATTCATGTATTTGTTATTTATTAAGGAGTAGTTATGGTAAAAAGAATTACTGTTTTCATGTTTTTTTCAAGTTTACTTGCAGTGTCCATGTACGGCTGCGGGAAAAATGAGCCGGGTAATCCTCAATTAAGCGGTCAATCAAGCGAACAGGATTTCGCAAAAATACACAAGAATGTCGACTTTAATAAAGAAGACAAGGAAAAGATGCATGGAATGGAAACCGAAGGTGGTGGACATGGCATGGGAGTTCATGGCAAGAAAGAAAAACCCGACCCCAACAAGGTTATTGCAACGGTTAATAACGAAAAAATTCTCCGTAAGGATTTAGATAAAATTCTGGATCGGTTCAGAAATCAAGTAAATCCTGCCGCATTGCCTTCTCTGGAGCAGCAAATCACAGAGCAACTTGTCACACAAAGTGTGTTAAGACAATTTGTTGTGGAACAAAAGTTGACTACTCCCGAAGAAGTGGTAGACAAAGAAATTGCTAAAATGCGGGATAACATCAAGAAAAACCCGACAACCAAAGATAAAACATTAGAACAATTCCTGGAATTTCAGGGCAGCAACATAGAAGAACTAAGAACCGCAATCCGTATGTCGGCGGCAATCGAAAGTTACATATCCAAAGACATTGACGATAAAAAACAGGAAGTGTATTTTATGAAAAATATTAGTAATTTTAACGGTGAAACCGTTACGGCAAGCCACATACTGGTTGATACCAAGGGAATGAAGGCACAAGAGGAATTGGACAAAGCAAGGGCAAAGATTGAGTCTGTTAAAAAAGAACTCGACGAAGGGGCAGACTTTGCTGAGTGTGCAAAGAAATATTCCGACTGCCCGACGGGAAAGACGGGCGGGGATCTCGGTTCGTTTCCCAGATATGGAGTTATGGTAGAAGACTTCGCTAAAGCCGCATTTGCTGTAGAAGCAGGCAAAGTCAGTGATTCCGTTAAAACAGAATTTGGATATCATTTAATAAAGGTTACAGCCCACAATCCAGCCAAAGACGTGAGTTTTAGTGAGGTAAAGGATAGGGTACGAGAGGAGTTGGTTGCCATTGAAATGAATAACCTTGTTAAGGATCTGAAAGAAAAAGCAAAGATTGCGATTCCCTTACAATAATGGATACTGCCCAATCTCTCAATCAAATATCCATCATTTTATATTGGACTTGCTTAGGCGCTTATTCTGTTTATTGGCTCTTTGGATTCACACAATGGAAACTGCGATTCCCTATTCTATTAGGAATTGTGCTTCTCCATATTGCAACAATCACGATACGCGGCATATCGATAGAGTATTTCCCTTTAACCAATAAATTCGAATCCTTTAATGCCTTTGCCGCTGCTACCTTTATCGTGCTGCTCATTTATGCGAAAACAGAAAGTCATATCTATCGCATGTCCTTTTTTGGAGTTGGATATGCCTTTCTTGTAGCAGCCGTGCTTTTTCCAAAAGGATTAAATTATGCCCCGCCCCTGATGCTTACTATATGGTATATATTGCATGTCCCCCTCTCTTTCTTTTGCTATGCATTGTGGGTTAGTGCGATGGCTGCTGCCGTTGCGCGTTACTTCACATCAGGCGAAAAGAAACCGTATGACCAGATTATCGATTCAGGATTTCAATACGGTCTTATTACCTTTTCAATTTCTATGATCTTCGGGGGATTGTGGGGATACGTTGCTTGGGGATCATATTTTCTCTGGGACGCGAAGGTAGTCTGGTCTGTCATTATATGGTTTTTTTATGCCACGTGCTTACACCTGGATTACTGGCAGGAGGCCAAACGATTCAAACCACCGATGGCTATCGTGGGATTTGTTATTCTGATAATGACCTATGTAGGTACAAGTTTTCTCATTGGTAGTTCTCATAGTTTTAGATAATAAAAAATTGTAAGTGAAAAAGATCTACGATATATTCAAGTCACAGAAACTCGGCATCATCGTTGGGTTCACAGTTACAGGTTTGCTCATTATCGGCAGCCTTATCATGAACTTCCAGCCTCACCATTATATGGGACTTTCAGGTGAGGATATTTCCTTCTTTTTCACCCATAAGAAACCAATCCATACATGGTTTTATCTTCTCTTTATCGCCTGCATTATTTACGGCATCAATGCATTCCTGTGCACCCTCGACTCGATTATCAGAAAGGCAAAAGGCGGCATAAAAAAGATCCCCCTGTACGGGGCGTCTATCGTGCATATTGGGTTTGTAATGACCCTGATTGCGCATCTCATAGGTGGATTCTATTCGATCACGGAACCCCCGGTATCAATTGCAGACGAATGGACAGACCTTGGTGGTGTTGAAATGAAGGTCACAGACCTCAAGACAAGTTCATATCCAAATGGAATGCCTAAAATAATAGAAGCATCCGTAACCGTCAGGAAGGATGGAATTGAGTTTTCGGATACACTCGGTTACAACAACCCTGTTCTTTTACAACATGGAATTCTGGAGATTCTCCTGCGGGATTACGGATGGATTGCATCAAGTGTGGTTCTTAAAGTAGACGATCGTATTTGTATTATAAAGGTGAACGATAAATTTGCCGCAAATGGCACGCAGGTACGTGTTGCCGATTTGTACATGCCTCCACAATATCGCTATCCTGTGGTAAAACTTACCTCAATAACACAAAACAACGAAACACAACAGACCTTTTTACCCATCGGTGAGAAGAATGCAAAAGAGATGTATGGGTCAAAGATTATTTTTGCAGATATTAATTCTGTGCCAGGCGTCCTCGTCAGCGTTAAAAATAACCCAAGCATCCCCTTAACCTTTGTGACGATATTCTTCTTTTCCACCGGCATGATCCTCGTGATCCTCAGAATTATAGGCAAGATGGTAAGCAATTAAATCACCTTATTTAATAAAACAAATTATTTTCACCTTCCATTTTCCATCTCATTTTTACTTCCTCCATCAGATGTGTTAAACGATCTACCGATAGATCAAGCGTATTCGCAAAACTAAGTTTTTCAAGCACATCCTCCGTATAGGAATCTGGCAGGGCGTCATATTGGTTACTCAGGATATTTGCAAGTTTAACTATAGGGATCATCTCCTGTGATTCTATACATACCTCCTGGCTATCATCTGCGCTGTGATGATAGCGTATCACATCAACAATCTTTGGAGGAAATCCCCACTTTTCAGTTATCAACGCCCCAATCTCCGCATGATTAAAATCCAAAATAATCTGTTCTGCCTCTTCATAGGTTACGTTGTCTTTGACTATCTTTTGATGAATGAGCGAAGGAATTTCCGGGTACACGCTTCCTATAAATGCCTTTCCAATATCATGTACCAATCCACTTACTAATGCATCTTCCAGCATATCGTATCGCAGCTCTTTCGCCAAAACCGCAGAAGTGATAGACACCCTTACTGCATGTTCCCATAAGGAATGACCGTCCACGTCGGCGATCGTTAACACATGTTTCACGGCTTGAGCTATAACGAAAGATTTAATACCCCTCAATCCCAGGGTTACAACAGTATCGGTTAAATTCTCTGCTTTTTTTAATCGGCCGTAAAAAGACGAATTGGCAACTTTAAATATCCTTGCAACCAAACCCTGATCTTTTTCTATCACCGCAACAAGTTCATGTACCGTCACATCCTTGGCAGAGATCGTTTCCATAAGTTTTAAGACTATCGTTGGCATATAGGAAAGGTTCTCTGCCTTTTCTATGACTTTTTCTATTTTATAATGTGTTGCCTGCATAGCTTATCCTAACAATATTCTTTACTGTAATTTGACTGCGCCATATTACATGCAATTGGATATTCCTCACTTACGGGAATTTCTTCCTTATAGGCCGATGAGGCGTACCGGTTGGAATTGTATCTTGAATAGGCATAGGCATTCCCACAAGTTAATAAGCTCATCTTTTCCAGATATTTTATCACGGTTGTAACTACCGTCGCATGACTCCATGTTAACGGGGAAACCGAAACAGGCTCGTTGGTATAAGGATTTATTTGTTCTGCCAACACTCCAGAGGGTAACGAGTGATCAGCCACCCATTCCAATATCGATAATGCCTTCTTTAAGTCATTTTCATTCTGTGCCCTTGCAATCTCATATTCTGCTAACCACATGGTGCAAATAAACCATGGGTTTCCAGGCACATTATTTACATCGCCACTCACCCTATGGTAATTGTCACCAACGTATCGTGCTATCCCACCCACATGTGTCTTGACCCATAAGACGTCTTTTACTGCCTGCATGGTAGATTGAACCAGAGGATCATGAGGCGAAAATACCCCGAAAGAAAACAACCCACATAAACTGGCATCTACAGTCATGTCGAGTTCATATCCAGCCCCTTTCTTTTTACCCATTCGGGCAAATCTGTTTTCCGCCTTTTTATACAAGTATTTAACCATGGCATTTTTCATCTCATCTGCCACACTAAAATATTTTTTTGCACGGTCATGTTCTCCAAAGGCAGTGGCAAAGTGTCCTGCAGCCCGTATTCCTGCAACCACTGCTGCAACAGTAAAGGTGTGAACACCATGCCGCTCTTCCCACAAGTCATAAGAAGGTAATGGGAGTTTTGTTTCCTTATCTATGAATTTTGTCATAAATTCTGCTGCCCTGATAATGAGTTCTCGATAGAGAGGCTGAACGAACTCAATATCTCTGTATTTATTAAAATGTTTCCACAATGCCCATATAACCAACGCAGTTTCGTCT
Source organism: Candidatus Brocadiaceae bacterium (assembly GCA_024653795.1). GTDB lineage: Bacteria > Planctomycetota > Brocadiia > Brocadiales > Brocadiaceae > Wunengus. The sequence goes on from JANLHY010000506.1 coordinate 4,933, forward strand.
TCCTGGATAGGTAATTCTAATTTATCTCCCTTTATCCATGGATGCCATGAACTGGCAACTGACTTATCCGGATTATATTTATGAAGCAGATAACCCCTTTCAGATAATACCTCCGCACAAAACTTAAAAAATCTTCTGGTAATATCTGCATACCCGACCTTGTTCAGTGCATATGCCACCAGTGCGCCATCCCTGGGCCACATATATGAATAGGTATCTTTACCAAACTGAACGATATCGGAATCGTTTGCTGCGATAATAGCGCCCTCATTGTCAATTTGTGTTCGTAATACTAAAAGACTTGTTTTGAATAGTTTCACTATCTTGTCGGGTAGCCCATCAAAATTGATATCTTCCTTATTAACCCATAACTTCCAATAATTTGCAGTCCGCCGCATGAGTTCCTCAGGAGTCTTCCACCATACCGTTGTATTGAGCTTTGACACCTCTTCATAGGTCATTCCGGCTGCAATCCAATAATAGCTGGTATATTCCTCGTGTGCCTTTAATGGAATGTGAATTCCAATTGTGGAATCAACAGATCCCTGGGAAATAGGGTGCCTGCCTAGCACACCGTCCTCGGCATCTCTCCATGTCCCTTCAGCGCCATGTAATTCCTTAATCCCCGTTGCAAAATAGTCCACACCGCTCTTAATGGCGTCGCCATGGTTGATTAAAAAATATCGTTTCCCCTTGTAGTGAATAATGGACTTTGTCGCCGGGTCATAATAAGCAGTATCGCCTACTATTGATTCTGAAATATGGAAATCATGATTTAAAAAGAGCCTTACATCCCTCTCTCTATCCCAAAGATTTTTTACGGTTATTTGTTTAATATATACATTCAAATAGAAATCAACCACATCGTGTATCTCCAGGGCAACCCCCAGCGACTTATTCACTGCCTTTACGTCTGTAACAAGGGTATCCCCCTGGTACTGTAACTGCTTTTCCCATTCATTTCCCATCCAACTAAAACACCCGTCTGCCCAGACCCCAAATCTAAAAGGGTGTCCTTCAGTATGATTTTCCATACCGATATTGGGAAAGTAGATATCGCGAATGCAATAGTCTTTATCAAAAGTAATTAATAACGAACCGTTCCCGATGGGTATATCACGAGGCATACACCTTCTCCTCTGCGCATAGGTAGAATTTTTAGCCATAAAAGGACAAATCTCTATCTATAATAATCGGAACAAATTCCATT
>JANLHY010000504.1 GCA_024653795.1 Candidatus Brocadiaceae bacterium
ACTTACCCTGATAAAGCAAATCAAGGCAAGCGTAGTTACTAAGGACATCCCCATCATCGCAGTGACCGCTTATGCCATGAAGGGAGACGAGCAAAAAATTCTGGACACCGGTTGCAATGCCTACGTCAGCAAACCCATCAATACACAGGAACTGCCTCTCATCGTAGAGAAATACATAAAAAAAACATGAACAAGGCAAAAATATTAGTAGCAGACGATATCAAACAAAATGTGAAATTACTCCGGGTCATCCTGACAGCCTCTGAATTTGATGTGATCGAGGCATACGACGGTGAAGAAGCGCTGGAAAAAGCGAAGTCAGAAAATCCCGACTTAATATTACTGGATATCATGATGCCCAAACTCACAGGCTATGAGGTATGCCAGAGGCTGCGGGCAAATGGAACGACAAAAAGCATACCGATTGTAATGATTACCGCACTGCATGAAATGGATGACAGGATTAAAGGCATTGATGCAGGCGCTGACGATTTTATCAGTAAACCCTTCAATAAAACGGAACTCCTTGCCAGGGTAAAAGCACTGCTGCGTATGAGACAAATACCTGCAAAAGAGGAAGAAACAAATGTCCTCGAATCAATCTTATCAGGGCTGGAAGAAGGCGTGGTTGTTACCGATGGGCAATGGAAAATTACGCATATAAATCAAACAGCAAAAGAACTCCTGAACATCCATGAAACGGATACCGCAAACATATGCCTCCAGACTCCTCTGTCCCGCTTGAACTTATCTATCCCTGTAGACACCCTCCTGACTACTCATGAGAAAACCACTGATTTCCAGATATTATCGGCAAACACCCAGCCCCCTGTATCCACCAATGCCAGAATGACAAAGTTATTTGATGACCATGGAACCGTGGTGAGTATTACCTTGATCCTGAGGAAGGAAGGTGAGAGGTGAGAAAAATTGTCATGAGAAAGGTGTTTCTGGTAAATCAGCCAGAGGGAGAATATACGCATTGCGTCTATAACGACAAATTGTAAACATTCGGGAATGACAAACTTGTCCTCACGGAAGTGGGAAATGGGCATAGCGTGCCACTAAGAGCGCCAGCCCCGGTGTGGCAGACTTGTGAAAACAGCTTGACCGTATAGGATTTTCATTTTATTTATGCGGGTTCTTGGTAGTTGCAGACAAAAAATCCCCCTTAAAAAAGGGGGCTAGGGGGTTGTAAAATAGCCCAAAAACACAACCCCCTCAATCCCCCTGGTTCTAAGGGGGATTAACTTGAAGATAAATATGAAATTGTATTATTTTGCCGGGAGAAACTATGGCAAGAACACTAAAAGCAGAAACTTCCCAAAAGCCCATTGAGCAATACGACCATAAAGATAAGGAGCGGCTCAATAACCCACCCGTAGGTTTGGTGGATGCACGCACCGATAATGGCGGGCAAAAGAAGAAAAAATACCAATACGACCCTCACCTTGACCCGCAACTGCAATGGGCAGGCAAGGCTGAACACACCGGCTTTGAAGTACCCACCGTGAGCCTGCATGTACACGAACGCATTGATCCGAAGCGGATTATTGAAACTGTAAGAAACCTCCCCCTGTCCCTCCGTGAGGGGGATAAAGGGGGAGGGCGGGGGTGCAGGGGGTGGCTGGCAACTGAGTTTATTCGAGGCACACAAGAAACCCTTGCGGGAAGCCATTGAATTTTACAAACACAAAGAAGACTGGAGCAATCGTCTCGTAGCGGGCGACAGCCTGCTGGTGATGAATTCTTTGCTGGAAAAAGAAGGCATGGGCGGAAAGGTGCAGATGATGTATTTCGACCCGCCTTATGGCATTAAATACGGCAGCAACTTTCAGCCCTTTGTGAACAAGCGGGATGTGAAAGATGGCAAGGACGAAGACCTGACAGCCGAACCTGAAATGATAAAAGCCTTTCGGGATACTTGGGAACTCGGCATCCACAGCTATCTCAGCTATTTGCGTGACCGACCCCTTCTTGCCCGTGAACTGCTGCACGAAAGTGGAAGCATCTTTGTGCAGATTAGTGATGAGAATGTGCATCGCGTAAGATGTATTATGGATGAGGTGTTTGGGAGTGAAAATTTGTAAGTTTGATTAGTTTCAGGACAACTAATAGTGTCAAGAAAACTTTGAATCGAACTGGAGATTATTTGCTTTGGTATTCAAAATCAGTAGAAATAATAAAATATAGACAACTTTATCTGATCAGAGATTTAACAGATATATCATCATATGATCAAGTAGAACTACCATCTGGACAAAGAAGGAGCCTTTTAATTGCTGAAAAGAGGGATTTGAATTCTCTACCACAAGGAAGTAAGATTTACGCTTTAGCGGATTTATCAAGCAAAGGAGCATCTCAAGAACAACAACCGTTTAAGATTGGTGATACAACTTTTTATCCACCATTGGGAAAACACTGGGCTCCAAATTATCCAGATGGAATTACGAATTTACTAAAGGAGAAAAGAATTCAAATAACTGGTAAAACACTCAGATATGTCAGATATTTTGATGATTTTCCTGCGATAGAATTAGACAATAATTGGACAGAACAATTATCCGAGCAAAATAAAGATTATGTAGTTCAAACCTCAAATAAAGTCATCCAACGCTGCCTACTCATGGCCACCGACCCCGGAGACCTGGTGTTGGACATTACCTGCGGCAGTGGTACCACTGCCTACGTAGCCGAAAACTGGGGCAGGCGCTGGATCACCTGTGATACATCAAGGGTTGCCATCACCCTTGCCAAGCAGCGCTTAATGACGGCAAGTTTTGATTACTATGAACTTGCTCATCCCAACGAAGGCGTCGGAAGCGGCTTTAAATACAAGACAGTTCCTCACATCACCCTTAAATCCATTGCCAACAACGAACCTCCTGGACAGGAAACCTTATATGACCAGCCGTTTATAGATGTTAAACGATTACGGGTGACCGGCCCATTTACTGTTGAGGCTGTTCCTGCGCCGGTGGCGAGGTCGTTTGAAGAATTCAAGTCCTCCCCCTTCCTCCCTCCAGAGGGGGACAGAAACTACCCCCTCAAAGAGGGGAACATATCCCCCGCTGGCGGGGGTGACCCGCAAGGGTCGGGGGTGGAATTTACTGCCGACACATCTGTTGCCCGCAACGGTGAAACCCTTCGCCAAAGCAATTGGCGGGATGAACTGCTTCGTGCAGGGGTAAGAGCCAAAGGCGGCAAGCTGATAGAGTTTACACGGGTTGAGCCACTCAGCGGCACACGGTATTTACAGGCAGAGGCTGAAACAAAAATGTCCCCCTCTGGAGGGGGTAAGGGGGAGGAATTCCCCTCTGGAGGGGGGCAGGGGGAGGCGCCAAGGCGGGTACTGGTCTGCTTCGGTCCTGAACATGCACCATTAGAGCAACGTATGGTGGAGTTGGCATTGGAAGAAGCAGCCCACCTGAAACCCAAGCCACACATGGTCTTATTCTGTGCCTTCCAGTTTGACGAAGAAGCCGCAAAAGACATTGACGAAACAAGCTGGCCGGGTGTGACTCTCCTAAAAGCCCAGATGAATGCCGACCTGTTTACCGATGACCTGAAAAAGAAGCGCAGCAGCAACGAAAGTTTCTGGCTCATTGGGCAGCCGGATGTGGCAGTTTTTAGTTTTGAGTTTTTGGTTTTTAGTGATGACAGGAGGTTGTCTGAATATGAAACGTTCAAGAAGTTATCGGGACTTGATAGTCTGGCAGAAATCAATGGACTTAGTGAACAAGATATACATTATTACGCAATCCTTTCCCAGGGAAGAGATGTATGGCGTTACCTCTCAAATGAGAAGGGCTGGGATTTCAGTACCGGCAAATATAGCGGAGGGACAGGCAAGAAACAGCAAAGGGGAATTCCGCCAGTTTCTTGGAATAGCACAAGGTTCGTTAGCGGAATTAGAAACTTTGATACTGATTTGTCAGAATTTGGGATACATTCAACCGAACAATGCAGAAGAATTATTGGACAATTGCGAAGAGATAGCCAAATTATCGGCAGCCTTAAAGAAATCGTTAATGAGTTAGGATGTCCGTCAACTAAAAACTCAAAACTTACAACTAAAAACTTCTCTCATGTAGAAGTCCTTGGCTTCGATTACTACAACCCCAAAACCGGAACGGTTGAAAGCGGAGGCAAAGGCGACATTGCCATGTGTATGCTCGATCACGATTACGATGGACGTAGTTTGTTTCCATCGCAGGTATTCTTCCCGATGTCTGGCGCTAAAGAAGGTTGGGCAACCTTGGCCAAAAACCTGAAGGCCGAAATTGATGAAGAAACAATAGAAGCGTTCAGGGGAACAGTATCTTTGCCTTTTACCCCGGGCAAAACAGTGGCAGTAAAGATTATTGATGCAAGGGGCATTGAGAGTTTGAAGATCATCAGGTAGAATAAATTCAAACGGGAAGATAAAGTGCACATGATTATTTACCTTGATACAAACGTTTATTGCAGACCATTTGAAAACCAGACGCAAGGTGTTGAATCCTTTCGACAAGGAAAACTACTTTGAGGAATTTAACATCGTTCCATCGGGTTTGATGGAATCTTTGCGGCAAGGCAAGGTAAAAATCGTCAACTGGCACACCCTCGCTTGGGACAGTGAAGAAAGATTGGCCAGGGAAAAAACAGTTGATAAACGGGGCGCCAAAAGCGATGAAGCCTATGTGCGGGAAGTGTTAGGCGATATGGCAAATGCAACAAATCTTGTCATTATCAACGATGAAGCCCATCATGCATGGCGTATTCCGGCAGAGAGTAAAATAAAAGGCGTAAAAAAAGAAGACATTGAAGAAAGCACCGTTTGGATAGGTGGATTGGACAGGATTCACAGGGCAAGGGGAATCATCCGGTGTTTTGACTTATCGGCAACGCCATTTGCGCCATCAGGCAAAAAAGCAACTGAAGAGGCATTGTTTCCCTGGATTGTCAGCGATTTCGGGTTGAATGATGCGATTGAGTCAGGATTGGTAAAAACGCCGAGGGTTGTAATCCGTGACGATGGCACTGTAGACGCTAACCTGCGTCCACGTTTGTATCACATCTATATGGATGCCACCGTGAAGGATGACATCAACCGCAAGGCAGATGAAAACGAACCGCTTCCGGGCCTCATTAAAAATGCGTACCTTCTTTTAGGCAAAGACTGGAAAGCAGCTAAAGACGATTGGGAAAAGGCAGGGTATAAAATTCCGCCTGTGATGATAACAGTAGCAAACACCACGTACACATCAGCCCGAATCAAATATTCTTTTGACCATGATGCCTTTTTACTATCCGTTGCCGGATTGGGTGATTTATGCGATCAAGAGAAAACGTTGCAGATTGTTCAGCGAAGGTTGGGACGCCAAAACAGTTACTCATATCATGGGCTTACGGGCGTTTAGCAGCCAGTTATTGTGTGAGCAGGTCGTTGGTCGCGGTTTACGGAGAACTTCTTACGATGTAGGAAAAGACGGTTTATTCGAACCAGAGTATGTTAACATCTTTGGCGTTCCTTTTACATTCCTGCCTCATGAAGGTGGAAGCGATGGACCACCGCCTCCACCTAAAACCAGAATTGAGCCTGTTAAAGAAAAAGCGGAACACAAAATTTCATTCCCTAACATTCTGAGGATTGACCATGTATACAAGCCACAACTATCTATTAACTTGGAAAAAGTCATACCGCTTGAACTTGACCCATACGAATCTATAACAGAAGCTGAGTTAGCGGCCATCATTGCGGGGAAACCAAATCCTGCGGCGCTTACTGAAATTGATTTAAAAGAAATCGGTGAGAAATTCCGTTTACAGTCCATTATTTTCAGAATTGCCTCCACGATTTACAATTCAGAGAAAAAACCCGACTGGAAAGGAAGTAAGGAATTGTTTTTGATACAACTCATCGGCATCATTGAGCAATTCATTTATTCGGATAAAATCAGGATAAAAAATCCCTTATTCAATCAGGATGAAGTAAGAAAGAAAATCCTGATTATGCTGAATATGAACAAAGTCATTCAGCATATCTGGAATGAAATACGGGCAGAGAATACGACACAACTCACCCCGGTTTTTGACAAGGAACATCCCATCCGTTCAACTGCTGATGTGCGCACATGGTGGACAAGCAAACCGTGTGAGGACTTTAAAAAAACACATATCAACTTTACCGTGGTTGACAACACATGGGAATTCCTTGAAGCGAAAACCATTAACGAAAGCACTGTGGTTGAATCCTTCGTAAAGAATCACCATTTGGGTTTTGCCATTCTTTACAACTACCAGGGAGTTATCAGAAGATATTTTCCTGACTTCATTATCAAACTAAAAAACGGAGCACATTTAATCCTTGAAACCAAAGGACAAGACAGTGAGCAGAACAAAACCAAAAGGGCATTTTTAGATGAATGGTGCAGGGCTGTTAATCAGCATGGAGGTTTCGGGAAATGGAGTTGGGCTGTATCATTCAACCCCAACGACCTTGAGAAGTTGTTACATGATGCCAATAATTATTAATAAGATATTATGCCGCCTCGCTTGTCTCTGTCTATTCTTTAACAACCTCTGCGATCGTTCGCCTGAGCTCACGACGAAGTCTTAGCGTGCTCTGCGGTGAGCTGAACTGTTACCAGTAACGTAAGTTGGGAAGTGATTACTTGCTGGTTATGTTATTTATTATCAATCCCTGTCAGTATTGAAATGACCGAAACGTTATATCTATTTCTGATACCATTTCCCATCCTGACCCTGCAACCATTCTCCCTTTTTTGCTTTTTCAGCAATTTGTGTTGCTCTTAGTTGGCCAACTTGATTTATACTTACACCCTCTTTTTTTGCAATAGCGCTATAGACCTTTTCCCTATCCTGATTTTCAGCCTGAACAACGGCTTCTTTTTCACGCTTTCCACCAACAAACTGAAGGTATCCGGAATTGTCCTCTCCAACGATTCCTTTAGACTTTAACTCTATAATAGCTGGAAGTCGTTTTTCCATCTCAGCTTTTATTGCGTTTAAGTCATCAGCAAATGACGAAACATTTGCAAAAATACCTCCAAGAATCATAACGAT
>JANLHY010000529.1 GCA_024653795.1 Candidatus Brocadiaceae bacterium
TTTGAATTTCAAATCGATTACGATCTTTTTTTCTCGTATTTCTTTTAAATTTAATCACTTACAACGAATTGCTATTTAAACGTCCGGACAGCAGTGATAATACCTATATTATGTTAAACCAATGTATTAATAGCCCTTTTAGGTATGCTGGTGGAAAGTTTTACGCCAGAAAGCTCATATTAGAACATATACCTACACATAAATATTACATAGAGCCTTTTGCCGGTGGCGCAAGTGTTTTTTTTGCAAAGAAAAAGGTTCTACACAATCATTTAAATGATTTAGATGAAGAATTAATTAATGTATATAAGATAATACGAGACCACCCAGAGGAACTCATCTTTTTTTTAAAACGGCATTCAGCAGTAAGTCGTATTCCGCCTGACCTCATTGAAAATGTAAATGTAGGAGATTCTCTCCCGGCAACCAAAGAACTTCATTCTTTCTTTAAAAAAAAATTTAACCCTGTTAATTACCTTGAAAGAGCTGGTCGCTGGTTTTATCTTAATAGAACTTCGTATAGCGGAATAATGAATATCCAAAACATGTATTGGGGCTATGGTGATAAATACTCAATGCAACCTAAAAATTGGGCAGCAAATATACGCCGTACAAGTTGCAAACTTCAAAATGTACAGCTTACTTCTTTAGACTTTGAAGAGGTTATTGATAAAGCTCCTTCCGGGTCTCTTTTATTTGTTGATCCACCTTATTTCAATGCAGATCAAGATAAATTCTATAATTGTATATTTTCAAGAGAAGATCATTTTAGGCTAGAAAAATGTTTGCGTAGGAATACGCATCGCCTTTTGATTTTTATTACTTATGATAATACACCAGAGGTTAAGGAATTATATAGCTGGATGACCGAAATTCACGATAAAGAATGGAATTATTGCATTCAACGCACTGATGATCAAAAAACAAAAGCTCCTCGCAAAGGTACACGCTACAAAGGTAAAGAGATCTTTGTTTTAAATTATTCATCACATGATTTTGGCTATAAAGAAGTACATCAAAAAAAGCTGATGTTTGCATAGGTCAATTCCGTCGTGTTTGACTATCACGCCTTAATTTTACCACTTCTGTCAATCCTTTCTCTATTTCAATTATAGGCTTCCAATGTGGATCGTTTGTCAGTTTGACATATGGGGTACGTGGAATAAAACCATTTTCTGCTATGTCTTCAGGAATACAATATCGCCAATCTGTTGAACACGCCTTAATTAATTCTTCATCCCTGTTAACACTATAGTGTTTGTAAAGTATTTCTTTTAGTTTTATATCATTAATTATCTCAAGAGTTTCTCCTATTGTATTTCCCTCATAAATTGCATTCAGTGGTGTGGTTAAAATAATATCAAAACAACCTAGAGCATATCTATCATTGCTAGTTTCAGCGAGTTTGATATTACTTCTTGATCTGTGACATTTAACTTTGAAATGCGGACAATCAAGAATTCTTGTGCGACTACCATCGTTCATACTACCTCTTACAGCACTTTTACTTTCAACTTTTAATATTACTCCACTTCTCCTATGAGTTACACTTGTGTCTTCGTCGTAAACACCAGGTTGAGGATTTAAATTTAATTTTTGTACACTCCATACACTTTTAGGCAGAATTTTGTCTAGCCCGACTTTCGCAATTCGAGGCGAAAAACGGTTATTTTTAGGCATGAAACGCCCTGAAACCCTTGATTTTAAAGGAGTGAATTTCCAAAAAGGGCTGT
>JANLHY010000536.1 GCA_024653795.1 Candidatus Brocadiaceae bacterium
CAGCGGCAATTTGTTCTGCTAACTTAGTTCTCTCGCCTTCTAATGCTGTAATCTTGTTTTGCTGTTCCTGGATAGTGGTTTGCAAACCGCCAATTTGAACGCCCACAGCTACCTTGACGGCGCCAAAGGTATCCGCTTCCTTCTTTAATTCAGCCGCCTTTGCCGATAAATCATCTTTTTCTGCGGCACATGCCGCGAATTTATCTTCAACTTCTTTCTTTGCAACCTCTACCTTATCTAAATTCTCCATGAGTTCAGGTACTTTTAATACTTCTTTGCGTCCGGCGCCAAGCTGCCTTTCAAGGGCATGCACCCGTTCCTTCTGTAATCTGTATTTTTCGGTAACCGAGACTGCAAAACCGACACACAGCAGTCCAAAAAGACCTACCAGTACTACCATAATTGCCTTTGATTTCGTGTTACAACTAGCCATTGGATACCCCCTTTTTTGTATACCTTAACTAAGTTTTTGATATTTTATGTGATTATTAAGAATACGCAATGATTATTTTAGTAAAATGCGCTAAGGGAAGATAATAGCAAAATATAAATTAAGTTTCAAGTAAAATTGTTATCAAATTGAGCTTGATTTTCTGAACGATATATTACCATAATAGTTAAGGAAAAGAAATTCAATCTATCTATAAATTTGTTAAATGAAAAATTTCTCTATGAGTAACGATAATTTTGTCCATCTTCACGTCCACAGTGAATACAGTCTTCTTGACGGCGCTTGCAAAATCAGCGACCTCGTGGAGAAGGCAGTCCAGCTCAAAATGTCCGCCCTTGCCCTGACGGATCACGGGAACATGTTTGGCGCCATAGAATTTTACGAAGCTGCAAAATCCAGGGGAATAAAACCCATTTTAGGCTACGAGGCATACGTGGCACAACGCAGTCGTTTCGATAAAGAATCGAAAAATGGGAAAGAAACGCTCGGTCACATCACCCTCCTTGCCGAAAATAATGAAGGGTATCGCAATCTTTTGAAACTTACCACAAATGCATACCTGGAGGGTTTTTACTATAAGCCACGAATCGATAAAGCACTCCTCAAAACCCTTTCCAAGGGAATTATCTGCATGAGTGGTTGTATGACCTCTGAAATCAATCGGTATTTAACCAATAATCGACCTGAAGAGGCGATAAGCGTTGCAAAGGAGTACAGGGATATCTTCGGCCCAGACCATTTTTACTTAGAAATCCAAAATAACAAGCTCGAACAACAGGCAAGCCTGGTATTAGGTGCAGTTGAAATAGGGAAGAAATTAGGCATTCCCCTCGTTGCAACGAATGATATCCATTATATGAATATGGATGATGCGACGGCGCACGACGCCCTCCTGTGTATTCATACAGGAAAACACCTGTCTGATGTTCAAAGACTGCGCTTCGGAACGAATGAATTTTATTTTAAAAATCCGCAGGAAATGTATATGATATTTCAAAACCTGCCAGAGGCCATTGAAAATACCGTAAAAATTGCCAATCGCTGTAATGTGGAAATGACCTTTGGGAAATTGCACCTGCCAAAATTTACGCCACCTCAGGGCATGACTAATAATGCCTACTTGAGAAAACTCTGCGATGAGGGTGCAACCCAAAAGTACGGTTCCATTACTCAGAATATCCGTGAACGTCTTGACTATGAACTTGAAGTTATCGAAAGTACCGGTTTCGTGGATTATTTTCTGATTGTCTGGGATTTTATTCATTTTGCCATTGAGCAGCGCATCCCCGCCACCGGGCGTGGCTCAGGAGCGGGCAGCCTGGTTGCTTACGTGCTGAAAATCACGAATATCGATCCCCTCGAAAACGATTTATTGTTTGAGAGATTCCTGAATGCAGAAAGAATCTCCATGCCCGATCTGGATATTGACTTCTGTGCGGAAGGCCGCGAGAAGGTTATTCAGTACGTCAGAAAAAAATACGGAGGGGACAATAATGTAGCCCAGATTATTACGTTTGGGACTATGAAGGCAAAGGCCGTCATTCGGGATGTGGGTCGGGTGATGAATATCCCCCTCTCTGAAGTCGACAAAGTGGCTAAACTTATCCCCAATACAATCAATATAACCTTGAAACAGGCATTAGAACAGGAACCTGCGTTAAAGGCGCTGTATGATAACGAAAAACATATCCACGAATTGTTTGACATTTCCAAAAAGCTAGAAGGATTATGCCGCCATGCCTCTGTGCACGCGGCAGGTATCGTAATCTCAGACGAACCGCTAACGGAATACGTCCCCCTGGCAAAAAGCGGAGACGTGGTCACAACACAATTCTATGATGAGATATTGGTAGATAAGATTGGGCTGTTAAAGGCTGATTTCTTGGGCGTTCGGAAGTTAACGGTCATCGATAAGGCGCTCAAATTGATTCATGTAACCACGGGAAACGATATCGACCTTACGAAAATCCCAATGGATGATAAAAAGACTTATGAACTGCTATCCCGCGGGGATGTGAAGGGTGTTTTTCAGGTAGAAACCAGCCGTGGATTCAAAGAATTATTGAAAAAACTAAAACCCGATAAATTTGCAGATATCTTACCGTTAGTAGCGCTTTACAGGCCTGGTCCACTGCAGAGCGGCATGGTGGACTCCTTTATTAATCGAAGGCATGGGAGAGAAGAGGTAGCATATCTTCACCCTTCTCTTGGACCTATCCTAAAAGAAACCTACGGGGTAATCTTATATCAGGAACAGGTCATGCGTATCGCCAACCGTCTGGCAGGATTTACCTTGAACCAGGCAGACAACCTCCGAAAGGCGATGGGAAAGAAGAAGCCGGAGATCATGGCGAAATTCAAAGATCAGTTTATGAGCGGCTCTGTAGCAAACGGCATCCCCAAAGAAATCGCCCAAAATATATTTGAGTTGATGGAATACTTTGCCGGCTATGGATTCAACAAGTCCCACTCTGCTGCTTATGCCGTAATTACTTACCAAACAGCCTATCTGAAGGCAAATTATCCCGTTCAATATATGGTTGCACAGATGAGTTGCGAAAAAGAGAACACGGATAAGATAGTGGAATACATTGAGGATTGCCGTCACATGGGTATCGAGGTCATTCCGCCCAATATTAATGAAAGTTACAACGACTTTACCATTGCAGATGGAAACAAGATACGGTTTGGACTTGGAGCCATAAAGAATGTGGGCGACAAGGCCATCGAGTCCATAATCCAGGCCAGAAACAATGGTGGTCAGTTTGCCTCGATTCTGGATGTGTGCAAACGGGTTGATATGCGTGTCGTCAATAAACAGGTAATTGAGAGCATGATCAAATCAGGATGTTTCGACTTGTTACATGACAATCGCGCAAGGCTTCTTGCAGGACTTGATACGGCCATGCAGATGGGCAGTATCGCAAATAAGGACAGACGTACAGGCCAGAAATCCCTATTTGACATGGGCAGTGAAATTGATACGATCGGGAAAGGGGACGCTGGGACAGATATCAATGTGAACCAATGGTCTGAAAAGGAAATGCGTCAGGCAGAAAAGGAAAGTTTGGGTTTCTATTTTAGTTCACACCCCTTGACTGCCTATAAGGAAAAGATTAAACAGTTATCCACAGTATCTTCCTTAGAAATCTCTGAACGTGCTGAAGGGGAGGATGTGGTTGTAGGCGGGATTATCACCAACCTCAGGCAGAGCACAACCAAGCGAGGCGATCCCATGCTGTATATCACTCTGGAAGACATGAAAGGCGCGGCTGAATGTCTTGCCTTCAGTAAGGAAATAAAGGCGTATCAGCCACTTCTGAATGTGGATGAGATTGTCTTTGTAAAAGGGCAGGTAGGCTTCCAGAGCGCCGTCCCCACCCTGCGGATAAAAGAAATTATTGCCGAAAAGGACGCCCTGAAACGACTAGCCAAATGTATAACCATTCGGTTCGATGCCGCTCAATTCGAGGAGACAAAATTAAATCAACTCAAGGAAATCATAAAGAAACACTGCGGCACATGCCCCCTTTTCTTTGAAATCAGCACACCCGAACAGGGCGTCGCCCAAATCAGGACTTCCAGCCAGTATTTTGTGTCGGCAACGGAAGCCTTTTTATCCAGTATACGAGAACTCTTCGGCCCCGAGTCATGCCAGATTAACCAATCAGAACTGCTTTCAATAGTTTAATTGTATTAGGAATTTTCATTTTATTTATGCCTGCCTGTGCGTCCCCGCACGCAGACAGGCGAGTTTTGGGGTGGCACGAATTATTCCCCTCTTGGGAGGAGACTCTACAATTCCCCTCTTGGGAGGGGTAAGGGGTGGGTCATTTTCCCCGTTTTCACGAGGACAAGGGTCGTGAAATCTCAGTGAACCCCGTTCGAAAGTTTGGAAGAGGCTTCAAACCCCTCCCACACTGTATTTTCTCAAAACTCCGCCCTTTCGGTCGGAGACTCCTTTCTAACGGGGTGAATATCTCACTAATCTGCCTGCGCGTGACACGCAGACAGGTTACCGACTTACCCACCCCTTAAATCCCCTCCCAAGAGGGGACTTTCTAACTCGAACTCCCCTCCAAACATGCTCTAAAAATGTCCTTCAATTCATCGAGTACTTGAAGAGTCCCTTCAAATACATTTTTTGCAGCCAAACAATCCTTCTCCTGTTTAACCAGGGTATCGGCCTTTGCCAATAAGAGGTATTGCCTTTTATTAAATACTACAGGTTTCATGGGACTGTATGCCGTATCAAATTCCTGTACAAGCCGCTTGTTTAAATCCTCGAACCCTTTCTTATTCAGGGCGGATATACAGCATACAGGTTGCTGAAGCGCCGCTTCAATCCTTTGCTTGTCTAATTTTGCAGGCAGGTCGCATTTGTTAACCACAGGTATAATCGCATTCGTATTTGCTTTTTGTTGTGAATCGCCCGAACTCTTTGTCTTCAGCCAGGAATTCAAGGCGCTCAATATCCCCTCATCTTCCTGATCAAAATTTCGTGAGTTATCAAATACAACAATTACTTTATCGGCACGTTGGAGTTGTTCCTGAGTCATCTCTATACTCATGGCTTCGAGCATATCGCTTGTTTCCCGCACGCCGGCAGTGTCCACCAACTCAAAAGGAATACCCTTAATGGAGATAAACTCACTTACGTAATCCCGTGTCGTTCCCGGTTCATGGTGCACAAGCATGCGCTCTTCTCCAAGAATTGCATTGATGAGGGTTGATTTACCCACGTTAGGTTTGCCCAGAATTACCATGACCTGTGGTGTGGTCAATGCCATACCAAAATAAGCCGTCTTTAATAAGCTCCCAATGAGGTTTGCGAAGGTAGAAACTAATACATCCAGATTATCCCCCCCTCCCCCTAACCCCCTCCCACGAGGGGAGGGGGATGTGTGTTGCGGAATATCGTCAGATTCCCTCCCCAGAGATGGAGACGGGTGCAATAAATCATCGGATTTTTTCTCATCCGAGGTGGAAGTGCTTTGTATAACACTAGATTCCCTCTCCCTGTCCCCCTCACTGAGGGGGAGAAAGGGGGAGGGAGGAGGGTTAGGGTGGGGGTGAACAATTTCATTATCAAATTTCCCTTCCTCCCCTTGTGAAGGGGGGGATAGAGGAGGGGTATTTTCGTTATCCTTTACAAGTAAAGATCGTCTGATTCCTTCGATAATTTCCAGCCCTTCTTTTAACGCCTTCGATAATGCCCCCGCATACTGATCAAGCAATACCTTTACGCCTAGCTTTGTCCGTGCATG
>JANLHY010000511.1 GCA_024653795.1 Candidatus Brocadiaceae bacterium
ATCAGCAACGATCTTCATTGCCTCAAGCTGTTTCTTCCCCAGTGGTTTGGGCTGCGCAGCCATTTTTTCACTGTAAATCTGTGTTAGAACAGGCACAATCGTTTCGGCTTTTTGATGTTGCACTTTATATACATATATTTTTAGCTCTTCTTCTACTAACTCTGATGGGGGAACATCTATATTTTTTATCCAAAGGTCGATTTTCGGTAAGAGTTCTGGCACTCTGGTAATGATTAACATCTTGTTAGTGTCCGAAAATGGCACGAAGTTAAATTCACCCTCACCACCTGCCTTTCCTCCCATAGATTGTGCAAGGGCGGCAAGATCTTTTGCCATATTTCTTGCATCGACATATTTGAAATCATAAAATTTTACGGCTTTACCGGCAAAAAAGGGGACATCGAAGGTTTTTACTAAGGTAAGTAGTTTTTCCATATTTGAGGCAGTTTCGATAAGAATGATATATGGGGAATCACTATGAGTAACGATATTCCCAACACTCGTCATAAATGGCCTTAAAGTCGCATTTAAGTTTTTTGGATTTTCATATTTAAGAGGAACTATTTGAATCATTATATCTTTACTCCAGGCGGGGATTTTATCTCCGGAAATAACAATATTTGTTTCCTGCCTGGATTCTGCTTTCGGGAGTACTCTATAGAGATCGCCATCCTTTATTATTGCAAAATCATATACATAGAGCAGTGTGTTAAGCATCGAAAGGAGTTCTTCTTTATAGACCTGCCCGGTGGCATGAAGATTGATTGTACCCCCGACTCTTTTATCTAAAATATAGTTAACGTTAAGGATCTCGCCTAAAATAACCTGTAAGACATCCTTTATTTCTGCGTTATCAAAATTTAAAGTGACATCGATTTTATCGCCTGTATATTCTGGTTTGTGAAGAGAAGGTTCCGGTTTTTTGCGTTCCTCCGGATATACAAATTCATCCGGTATACCCTCCTTCTTCTCCGCTACAACCTCTTTTTCAGGTGAGATTTCATACTCCCAGGGTTTTTTCTCTACCGCCTCGGTTGTTGTAGAAAGTGTTACTGGTTTTTTAAATGGTGCGAAATCAGACTGCCTTACCTGGGTCTCTTTACAACCAATTACAAACAAAACAAGAATTGATGCATAGACGCATTTGTTCATCAATAAATCTCCCATAAGTGGGTAAATTCTTTATTATACAACCGTAATTTTTATTTATGTCATGCGTTATAAGGAAGTACAACTAAAATAGCTTATAAAGTATACGCTTTTATACTTCAGGCAGGGCAAAACAGAGTGGTGCGGAAGGGGGGATTTGAACCCCCACCCCGGTATCAGCGGGACTAGCCCCTCAAACTAGCGCGTCTGCCG
>JANLHY010000518.1 GCA_024653795.1 Candidatus Brocadiaceae bacterium
TATCCCTCCTTGCCGATTAAATCCTTTCCCCATTCGTGGGTTTTTTGTGCGATGATTTCATGAAGCTTCATTTCCCCGCACATGAGGTCCTGGAATTCGCCAGAGAGTGGGTTTGAGGTTTTTACGAGGACAAATATACCCTTATTATGCTTTTTTGCTGTCTGGATAAAGGGAAGCAAGCTGTCTGACCCCAAAAACGGGTTGACGGTTACGGCATCTGAGGCGAATGCGGTTTCCACAATATCGTCTATGTGGACTTCTCCAATATGCGCCTCTGCGTATGCCTCAGCCGTACTGGGTACATCGCCTCGCTTGACATCTCCGATTACGATCAATCCCTTGTGTTTGGCGTATTTGATAGTTTCTGCATATGCCCAGATGCCCCACCAGCCATACAGTTCATAAAATGCAATTTGAGGTTTGACGATGCCGACGTGGGGTGCAATGAGGTCGATGACTTGTAAGTTAAATTCCAGAATGACACGTGCCGCATATTCAAGGCTGGGTTTGTGCGATATTATGGGCTTTTTCTTAACGGTATCGGGAATGAGCTTGAAGTAGGGGTCTAGTCCCACGACCACACAGCTATTTTTCCTGCGAATGGTAGCAATAAGCTGATCGGCAAAATTTTCCATGTTGTCGAAGCATCCGTAGAGACAGGTTTAAAACCTGTCTCTACAATTTGGTCAAAGTGCCAGGAAATTCTTAAGGAGTTTGGGACCTTCTTCGGTTAAGAAAGATTCTGGGTGGAACTGTACCCCTTCCAATGGATATTCCTTATGTCGGATACCCATGATTTCATCATCGTCTGCCCTAGCGGTAACCTCAAGGAAATCGGGCAATGTGTCTTCTTTGACGATAAGAGAATGATACCGTGTCGCCACAAAAGGATTGGGAAGCCCTTTGTAGATGGTTTTGCCGTCATGTTTGATCATGGACGTCTTGCCATGCATAAGCCTCCGCGCTCGAACCACATCAGCGCCGTAGGTATATGCAATACACTGGTGGCCAAGACAAACCCCAAGGATTGGTATTTTGCCAGAGAAGGTTTTTATAATATCGTTCGAAATACCCGCTTCTTTGGGTGTGCATGGTCCAGGGGATATAATGATATGGCCTGGCATTTTATCCTCAATTTCTTCAATGCTGACCTTATCATTTCTATAAACTTCCATCCTTTCACCAAATGCACCGATTTGTTGTACGAGGTTGTAAGTGAAAGAGTCGTAATTATCAACAATGATTATCATGTTTTAAATAGTAACAAAATAAATTTTGAATATCAAAGAGATTTTAAGTGGCAATTAAACAAGTCTTTGCATCCACTTACATTGAATACACTTACTGTAAAAATAACTTGACAATGCTGGTTTTTCTGTTAAAATTTCTTATAACTTATTGATAATAAAGTGAAAGGGATAAAAGTAGATGCGTTATCCTTCAAGGGTCTATAAGCAGTCGTAATAACTAACTAAAGGGAGATTGCAGGATTTCAAAAAGTGGGGATGACCCACTTTTTTATTTTAAGGGGTATATTTTCCCCTAAAATGTTATTGTTTACTAGCATGATTACAGCTTAGTTAACGGTAAAAAGGTATTTATGGACAAAGAAAGTTTACTACGCCTGGTAGATAGTTTGCACAGGGATAAAGAGATTGCAAAGGATGTTGTATTTCAAGGCATCGAAGCTGCCCTGACTACAGCAGCCCGGAAGCATTTTAAATCCCCGGAAGCGATATCTATTCAGATTGATAGGCAGACGGGAGAGATCGTGGCTATGGATGGCGATCGTAAAATCGATCCTTCCGAGCTTGGCAGGGTCACCGCGCAAACTGCGAAACAGGTGATTATCCAAAAAATACGCGAAGCCGAGCGTGACGTTATATATGAAGATTATAATAGCCGAAAGGGCGCTATCGTCAGTGGTACGGTTCAAAGGTTTGAAGGCTCTACTATGATTGTCAATCTGGGTAAAACAGAAGGTGTCTTGCACAAATCAGAACAAATTGCAGACGAGCATTACAATACAGGTGAGCGAATCAGGGCTACCGTATTTGACGTGAAGAAGGCAGGAACGCGGGTAAAAATAATGCTCTCAAGGGCGCATACTGATTTTGTACGCAGGCTTTTTGAATTAGAAGTGCCTGAAATTGCAGAAGGCACTATTGAGATTAAAGCATTGGCAAGAGAGCCTGGTCATAGGACCAAGATCGCAGTAGCCTCAAGTGATTCGAATGTTGATTGTGTTGGAGCTTGTGTGGGAGTGCGCGGATCAAGGATTAAAAATATCGTGGATGAACTGAACGGGGAAAAAATTGATATTATCAGGTGGAGTGATGAACCTGAAGCGCTGTTGCCCAATGCGCTGAAACCTGCAGAAGTTTCCGGGATTATTCTATCATCAGAGAATCAGGTCGCAACCATTGTGGTGCCGAATGACCAACTTTCTCTGGCAATAGGTAAACGGGGACAAAACGTGCGTCTTGCGTCTCGTTTAACTGCGTGGGATATTGATATCATAACAGAATCAGAACTTGAAGAAAGACAGAAAGCCAGTGCCTTGGAAACCACAGAAGTCGCTGGATCGAATAAAGCGCCCTCTGGTAATTTAAATGTAACTCCTCCAGATGCTGGGACTACAGAAGGTGTTGAAACGAGCGGCGGTAAAGAGGATGCATAATTTTATCAGAGTATTGGATTTATGAGGTTAGGAGTTTAAATGGAGAAAATTCGGATCAGTTCACTTGCTAAAGAGCTAGGGGTAAAGAGCAACCTGTTAATTGAGAAGTGTCACGAAAAGGGGTTGACTCATATTAACCACCATGCAAATACACTGGCACCTGAGCAAGCAGAAATGATAAGAAAATTGTTCAAACCATCGGCAAAGGTAACTCCTCCGAAAGAAATGCCTAAAGTAAAAGAGGCTGCCACGACACAAGCCGTTGAACAAAAGAAAGAAGCCAAAGTGGCGCCGCCTGCCAGTCCAGCTACTCATGTTACCAGGGTTGTTCAGCCACCAAAAATTGTTAGAATTCATAAGGGCATACCTCAACAACCACACGTTGTAAAAATAACTCCGGTAAAAACAATGTGGAAGAAGAGACATCCGTCAGGTTTCGTACCACAGAAGAGGAGGGAACATGGAGAGGAAATTGCAGAATCAAAGAAGACGACAGTTAAAAAAGAAACAAAGGTTGTCATGGAAGCGCCTATAACCGTAAAAGCACTTTCTTCTAAATTGGGGATTCGTGCAAACGAAATTATAACCAAGTTACTCCTTCAGCACAATATTCGTACAACAATCAATCAGATTCTCAGTGAAGAGATTGTCCAATTACTGGGTGTCGAATATGGAGTAGATATTGAAATTAGAAAAAAGGAGAAGGCAGAAGAACAGGACTTTTTAAATGAGCGGATTTCAACAAAGGCAGAAGATATGGTAAATCGTGCTCCTATTGTAACTTTCATGGGGCATGTAGACCATGGGAAGACCTCGCTCCTTGATAGTATTCGTCAAACAAATGTAGCTGCAGGAGAGGTGGGAGGAATCACTCAACACATAGGCGCTTATAAGGTAGAAACGAACGGGAAGTATGTTGTGTTTCTGGATACGCCTGGCCATGAGGCTTTTACCGCAATGAGGGCAAGGGGCGCGAATATTACCGATGTGGTCGTGCTTGTTGTGGCGGCTGATGATGGTGTTATGCCGCAGACGGAAGAGGCGTTGAACCATGCCAAGGCAGCTAACGTCCCGATTGTTGTGGCGCTGAATAAAATTGATAAACCAGGCGCCAACCAGTTGCGAGTCAAACAGCAACTTGCAAGCTTGGATTTGAGTCCGGAAGATTGGGGCGGAAAGACACAGTTTGTTGAGACTTCTGCGATAACCAAAAAGGGGATTGATACCTTACTCGAAAGGCTTTTGCTGGAAGCTGAGATACTTGAACTGAAAGCAAATCCAAAGAATCCGGCGCGAGGCGTTGTGCTAGAGGCACACCTGAGTGAAGGACGCGGGGTTGTTGCCAATGTCTTAATACAAGACGGCACATTACATCAAGGGGATGTAATTCTCTGTGGTAAAACTTTTGGCAGGGCGCGCCTGATGATGAATGACAGGGGTGTCGAACTAAAAGAAGCTGGTCCGACCACGCCGGTGTCCGTTTCAGATTTTTCTGAAGTTCCTGAAGCCGGGGATAAGTTTTATGTGGTTGGCGATATACAGAAGGCACGAGAAATTGCCTTAGAAAGACAAAAGAAAGATCGTGAAACCTCTTTGTCAAAACACCAACACGTCACGCTGGAGAGTCTTTATTCCAGGATTGCCGAAGGAAAAGTAAAGGAAATCAAGGTAATATTGAAGGCTGACTATAAGGGTTCTGTGGAAGTACTCAAAAAGGCATTGGAAGATCTTTCTACTGCTGAAATCAAGGTGAAAATTTTACACTGTGGTGTCGGTGGTATTACGGAATCTGATGTGCTTCTTGCAGATGCATCGGATGCGATTGTGATTGGGTTTTATGTGACGACAGAGGACAAGGCACGTATACTGGCAGAAGAAAAAGGAGTGGATGTCAGGCTTTATAAAATTATCTACGATGCGACGAACGAAATAAGAGCCGCTATGGAAGGGATGCTGGAACCTGAGTCTAAGGAAGTTGTATTGGGTCAGGTTGAAATACGGCTAGTGTACAACATCTCAAAGTTCGGTAATGTTGCAGGTTGTTATGTAAAAACGGGTAAGATTACAAGGAATTCCTCTGTCCGATTAATTCGCGACAGCATTATTATTTACGACGGGAAGTTGGAGTCTTTGAAGATTGTTAAGGATGACGTCAGGGAAGTCAGGGCGGGTTTTGAATGCGGGCTGAAAATTGCTAGTTATGATGATATTAAAGTGGGAGATATCGTAGAGGCATACGAAGTGCAAAAGATTGCCAGAACCCTGCCGGTTTAATAGTTGAGAATTAAAAACTTTATCTGTGTATTTAAATATGGCATCTTGTTTTTTATTGGTCTGAGGCATCGCCTCGCTAGTCTATATAGCTCTAGCTTGTTGCGCAATGAATCTGGAATTTTACGAATCTGATGATGCGGTAGTAGGCGTTTTAAATATTCGGCTGGTGATCAGGAGTGCAAATACTTTAAAAGACAAACGCCGTATTATAAAAAGCCTGAAAGACCGTATAAAAAATAATTTTAATGTATCTGTTGCTGAAACAGGCACATTGGATCATTGCCAGTATTCCAAACTAGGGATTGCAATGGTTGCAAACGACAAGCAGTATGTAAACAGTACCCTGTCAAATTTAATAAATATGTTCCGATGTGCAGTTTCTGTTGAGCTTGTGGACTATCACCTCGAATTTATTTAACCTCACTCTGAAGAAATGCGCGTGCAGATT
>JANLHY010000565.1 GCA_024653795.1 Candidatus Brocadiaceae bacterium
CACCGCCAAACAGTTGCCGCATCAGTATGCGGAAAAATGCGCAGATTGCCATAATCCACGCTATTATGGCCTTTATTTCGATTGGCAAAAATCCATAGCTCATGGTTTGAAGAGCAGGTTGCAATTGATTAAAAGTTTAGAAGGAAACGATAACGACCAAAAGGAGCGTATTACGGCAAAGATTAAAATCGCTGAAAAAATCGGCTTTCACAATATTCAATTGAGCAAGAGATTACTTGAAGGTAATAGTCCGTTGCCTTCAAGAAAAAAACATAAATGAAAATTAAATTAATCAGTACCAATCAACTGAAAGATCCTTATCCTGTAATGCCGCTCGGCATGTGTCTTGTTGGAGAAGCGACGCGCAAAGCCGGTCATCAGGTAGAGATGTATGATATGACTTTTCAGAAGAAGCAGCATTGTATTTCCTCATGGGTTGAAACCCCACATGATGTTATCGGAATTTCCATGCGAAATTTAGACAACTGTGATGCCCTGTTCAGCGCTTCTTTTGTTCCAGGAGTAAAGAAAATAATTGCAGACATAAGAGAGCGCTCTTCCGCGCCGATTGTCATTGGAGGGGCTGCAATGGGGGTAGCGCCACACGCTCTTTTGCAGGAAGTAGGAGCAAATTACGGCGTTGTGGGAGAGGGGGAGGTCGCTTTTGTGGAATTACTGAAACACCTTGACAGAGGTGACGACCCATCAGTCGTGAGAGGAGTAATCTCTCTTAAAACAAAAGAACCTTATCAGCAAGTTGAAGGTCTTGACATGAGAGAAAACGTATGGGCAAGAGTAGGAGATCACTTTTCCGTAAAACCTTTTCTAAACTATGAAGGAGTTTATCCGCTTCAAAGTAAAAGGGGTTGTGCCCTCAAATGTGTTTATTGCACTTACGTAAACATTGAAGGGAAAAAATACCGATTAAGAGACCCTAAAGACATTGTCGAAGAAATTACTGATATTCGAGATAGATATGATGTTCGCGAATTCGAATTTGTGGATTCTACATTTAATTTACCGTCACGGCATGCGATGAGCTTATGCCGGGAAATCGTTCGAAGCCAATTGAAGGTTTCTTTTTTTGGGTCTAATATCAATCCCATACACCTGGACTCCGGTTTACCTGAAGAGATGGTTAGGGCAGGATTTCGCAGTGTAACGTGTACTGCGGAAAGTGCTTCAGATAGAGTTCTTAAGGGCATGAGAAAGAGCTTTAAACGTCAACAAGCGGTTCAGGTGGCAAAACAATTTCAACAGGTGGGATTACGGGTCTTTTGGATGTTTTTGATGGGAGGTCCCGGAGAAAACCAAGATACTGTAGAGGAAACGCTTGAGTTTATTCATAGAGAAACAGGTCCAAGAGATGTTGCTCTTGTGATTTACGGTATACGGGTTTATCCCAACACCGGAATGGAAACTGTTGCTCTGGAGGAAGGGCTAATACAACAAAGGGAAGATCTTCTCTGTCCGGTCTTTTATATGTCTCCCGGTTTAGAACACGGATGGCTAAAAAAGCGAATCAATCGGGCAATCAGGGAAGATCCCAGAATATTCACTTCGAACCAAACCCAAAGTGCATTTATTCCCCTTGCACAACGCGCCTTAAGCTGGATGAAAGTGAAAAGGCCCTATTGGAGATTTCTCCCAACGATTAACAAAGTAATGAATATTTACGCAAATTGATATTTTAATTGACTATATCGGAATTTCAAAGTTTTCCTGCCAGTGTTCAGAGATGAGAGATGATAGGGGGTACTAGGGGTCACATCTTAACAGGTTGTCCGAGAATGCAAGCCTGCAAGACAGAAAAAAACGATATTTTGTAAAATAGGGGTAGTTTCTAAAATCTGTCGGGGATGAGTTTCAATTTTTCTACTGGATCATAATTTTTTTA
>JANLHY010000613.1 GCA_024653795.1 Candidatus Brocadiaceae bacterium
CGATGACGGTTCACGACTGGAAGTGCTATCGCCCGGATGGTGGAATTCTGAGGGCGGGCCCGATTTCAAACATGCAGAAATTCTCTTAGAGGGCAAGGGACTCGTAAAGGGCGATGTCGAGATTCATGTGTTCGCTTCGGATTGGATGAGACATCAGCACGATAAGCAAGACACGTATAATATGGTATGTTTACACGTTGTTATGTGGAATGATCGTGAAGACAAATACATCAGGAATCTTATGGAACAATCCATTCCCCAGTTAACTTTATCAAAATATTTAGATGCTGAATTGGATGACCTGGTTGATATGATCGACATTGAATCATACCTGAAAGGGGGAAAGGTAAATCCGGGACATTGCCAAACCGAGATGGAAAATCAGAAGGTGAATGAATTTTGGGTGGGTTATTTCCTTGATTATGCCGGCGACGAACGTATCCTTCAAAAGGCAAAAAGATACGAAAAATGGGTGGAAAGAAGCCCCTTCGAGCAAACACTCTACGAAGCCATTATGGAATCGTTGGGATATAAGAGTAACAAGGAACCGTTTCTTAAGTTAGCCTCTCTTATGCCTCTGGAAGACATCCGATGCTTGATTCCAGAGGATATTTCAGCTCAAGAGAAGAAGATGGATATGCAAGCCCTTTTGTTAGGCGTGGCAGGATTATTACCACAACAGGCGGATTTAAAAATAATATATGACGATGAAACGGCGGAATATGTAAGCGCTATCGAATGTGCGTGGAACGTAATCAAAACTAAAATAAGCAAAGCCCTTATGACAAGAAATGACTGGAACTATGCGGGGATCAGACCTGCAAATTTTCCTGAAAGGAGAATTGCGTCTATAGCTAATATCCTCACGGAGTGTTCATCTTACGGCGTTTTCCGATACATTTTATGTGTATTCGAAAAACTCGTCCCTGCCAGTGAACGGGGTGGAGAAGGTTACAAAGAAGAACAAAAAATCATCAAATCGTTAATTGAGGAGATACAATCAATCTTCCTTAATGTGCAAGACGCATACTGGTCGTATCGTTATACGCTGGGTGGGAAAAGGCTCAAAAAACCGTTAAAATTGCTTGGGGTGGAGAGGACGTCCACGATCTTCATTAACGTCATTATTCCTATCTTTCTTGTTTATGCAAGAAGGCATAATGACATGAAACTGGAAAAAATACTCCACCTCGTTTATAGAAACCATTACCCTCTGACTGCCACGAGTGTGACGAAATTCATGGGTAGTCGTATCTTTGGGCAGGAAAAGATTTCACAGAAAATTGTAAATTCCGTCAGGCGGCAGCAGGGATTGTATCAAATCTACAAGGACTTTTGTGAAAATGACAATTTGACCTGCAACAAATGCGCCTTGTATCTGTCTATGGTTAAAGACTAACAGTTCACCGCAGAGACGCAAAGAACGCAAAGTTTTTGAAAATGAAAAAGGAACAGAAAAGCAAGAATATTGAGATTTTGTTCTTTAGTTTTGGTATAGCTATTTTTTATTTTAGGTTTTTCTTGGCGTTCTTTGCGTCTTTGCGGTGAGTTCCATTTCGTAAAAGCTGGAAATGAAAAAATTAAAATTCTTCATTGTGGGGATTCTGGGCGCCTGGTTGATAAAATTACTGGCCTTTACTATACGTATCGATGACGAACCGAAAGGGTTTAATGAAAAAACCAAAACCTATCATGCCATTTATGCCTTCTGGCATTGCATGATGCTCATTCCTGCTTATGTCGGCCGCAACAGTAGGATACAGGTACTCATTAGCCAGCACTCCGATGGTGAATACATTGCACGGGTGATTAAGAGGCTCGGTTTTGGCGTCATACGAGGATCAACAACACGGGGCGGTATGAGGGCAATCAAGGCCCTGGTTGATAAGATTCGGGAAGGGTATCCTGTGGCGATTACTCCCGATGGACCGAGAGGCCCCCGCTTTGTTGTTCAGCCTGGAAGTATTTATCTCGGCAAAAAGACTCAGTTGCCTATTATTCCTACGGTGGTCGGATTATCCAGTTATTGGACACTCCCCAGTTGGGATAAGTTTCGTATCCCAAAACCGTTTTCTCGCGCATTAATGCTGTACGGTGACCCCATCCATATTCCACCCAACATTAACGATGAAGAAATGGATCACTACCGGCTTTTATTAGAGAAGACCATGATCAACATGGCGGAAAAGGCGGATATGTTAGTACGACAGTAACTGTTCAACTCACCGCAGAGACGCAAAGAAAAAACGTAATAGTTCACCGGAGGAAAAAGATTTGACAAGATAACAGGATAGACATGATATAAATAAATTAATTTTTGACAGGATTAACAGGATAATCAGAATGAAATAAGGTAGCTTTTATCTTGTTAATCCTGTATATCCTGTCTAAAATCAAGTCTTTAGGTTACTTACTCATATTATGGGCTATGGATTGGAGTAACATTTCTGCATCGCCCTTGTTTATAGAAAGGAACGTCATGCCGAGGATATTTCTTTCCAGCAAACAGGAGGTGTAGCGCTGGGCTTTGCCTTGAAAGATATGAATTGCTCCTGACGTAGATTCTGTTTCTCCCCAGGAACGCCATAATTTTAGCACATCATCAAAGACAATCCTTGCAGTATCGTTGTCAGGATATCTTATAAGCATGAGCTTAAAAGACTCTGAAGTTGTGTTGGGTCTATATTCTGCAATAACTGCATCAGTTTTTTCAGTGAGATAAAACACATTCTCTTCGATATAATTGTCGGATATGTATATGTTGTCGAGAATAATCTTTTTATGAAAGAATATAGGACTTTCCTGGACAAGATGCTGTTGTGGCAGTAAAGATAGGATGAATGGCAAAGATGCCTTTTTATAAGGCATTATATTGATAATAGATTTGCCCGCACAGAGAACATCTTCAGGGGTGACATCTCCCTCTCTTGGCTCAATTCTTATGAAGTACGTATCATTCCAGAGGTAAAGATAATTATTAAAGAGCGCACTTCCATTACCCAGTTTTATATCTGTACCCGCCCGATCTTTGCTGAATACCCCAAAGGCATCTTCAGGACTGCCGAATTCCCAGCTATCAACAAGTATCTTCTTGTTCGTTTCTTTTAGATATTCGGCATTAGAGACTCGAATAAAGGAATATGACAAATAGGGTTCTGCGCCGCCGTCAATATATTCATAGAGCTTCTCCTTTCCTTCGTAAATGTTTGGGCCAGAAATCCTTTTCCAGTCTCCGAGAGTTTCGGGAAGAAAATTTTTGTTTAAAATCTCTTTTGGGCGTTTTACTTTGGTCTGGGGTTGTATGCCTTCTACAACAATTGCGGAAGTTCCCAGAACAGGACACACCTTTTCACAAAAACCACAGCCCACACAGACATCTTCGCGTACGAAGGGTCTGCGGATCTCTCGTTGTTGCGCATCCACATAGGTATTAAAATGTATGGCCTTTGTAGGTACAGGGCACACCTCTTCACAGACACCGCAATTGAAGTCCTGCCACTCCTTCTCTAATTCGGGAAG
>JANLHY010000212.1 GCA_024653795.1 Candidatus Brocadiaceae bacterium
GTACCAATCCCGCACCCTGGTACGTGGTACGTCTATTTCGCGGGCTACATCGCAGTGCGTCAGGCCACGGTCACGCAGGTCAGCCAGGATGCGGAACCAATCAATCCGGCTTGGCTGCATCAGCGAATCTCAGGATTTGAATGGTCATGGGTGAATCGGGATCGCCAGCTATTTGCAGCGGTAGGAGTTTTGGATAGATTTGACCCCAGAATATGCGCTCGTTGGCAGCATCCTCTTTCGCCCAGGCAATTATTCGTTTAGTGCCGCCCAATCCTTCTGCGGCTGCTTCAATGGCTGATTTTGCGGCGATAGTTGACTTATTCGGGCCTCGCTTACCCTGCCCTAGCCTTTTCTCGCCTTTCTTAAAGGTTCCTTTATTAGCCATAATACGAAGTGTGCGCTTGCATATGTTTGATTGTCAAGTTCCTCAGTTATGCCCTTCGGGCGGTTTCAGTTTGTGCCGCCGTTTTAGGGCATCCTCAATCAGCACAGCTTGGCTCCCTGGCTGGGCGCGCAGAATCATGCTACCCCCGCCGCAATCTCTGCCCGCAACCTGTCAATATCCTCGGTGATCTTGGTTACGTCCTTGCCTTTGGCAATCATGTTTTCACGGAGCCAGATTAAGTTTTCAAGCATCCGCTGGTGTATGGATTTCATTCTTTGCCGCGATGGCTCGCCCAATCGAAAGAGACGCACTGCCCACCATCTTCGCGCAGCCGGTCATAGATGCGATCCCCAAGGAATGTTTTTATCTCGGTTGCCGTCAGGTTTGAAAGTAAAATTGTCGGCCTGCGTTTTTCGTAACGCTCGTTGAGTAAATCAAACATGAAGTTTTTTTCGAACTCAGAACCAAACTGCACGCCGATCTCGTCGATGATAAGTAAGTTCGGATAAACCAGCATATCAATCACGTTACTTTCGGACTCGGTAGAGTCTTTGCGCCATGCGTCTTTTGCGCGGCGGATCATCCGTTGAACTGTGGTAAACATGGCACTCTTTCGCAAACCCATCACATGCAGCGCAATCCCGATTGCAAGATGCGTTTTACCAGTGCCTGGCAATCCGCAAAATATCGCGCTGCGCCCGGTTTCACAGACAAGCGCGAATTGTTCTGCGTATTCCGTTGCGAACATGAGCGCGCGCTTTTGTCCGGCGTTGGTCGCATTGTAATTAGCCAAGGTGCGAGCCCTAAATCGTTCAGGTATACCGGCCTCCCCCATGTGATGCAGCCAAATGCGCTGGCGCTCAACCTCTCCACGTTCGGCCTGCTCACGATCATCAGCTACCTTGCGCTCAGCGGAGCAAACTGGGCAGTTTGACCAAACCCCGCCAAATATGTTGCGGCTTTCAAAGTCGCCGTGGTGTTCGCAATTGGCTGACTTTGGCTCGGATATACGCAGCTTTAACTCAGCCAATGAAACTGGTTTTGTTTCGTCAGCATCATCAAGTTTGCTCATAGCGGGTTCACTCCAGTTCCGTAATCCTTAGCGGCGAAGTTTTCAGGCTGCCGCTTTCCTGTTGGCGGCTTCGGCTCGAACAATCCCTGCCACCCTGCACTTGCTGCGTCCGCCAGCGCTCTTGCGTGATCCATCCCGGCATCGCGCCACTTTTGCAACTTTGCGACTTGCGCCTGCATCTGCTCCGGGATCATCTTTTTGCCCTTTCGGGTTTTTATCCACAAATCCCATTGGGTTTTGTCGATCCAATCTGGCAAGGCGAAAGCCGCAGCCTTTGTTTTTATGTTCTGTTCTGTATCTGTTCTGTTCTGTTCTGGGGGCGTTACAGTAACGTTACATGGCGTTACTGTAACGGGTTTATGTAACGCTCTATGCCTCCTAACCCGCTCCACGCTTGAGTCTGACACATATTGCCGCTTGTCCCAATTAAGCACATTATTGTCCTGATCTATGAACCCGGCATCAATAAAAACATCCTTTGTTTGCTGCCATTCTTGGTCAGAAATTCGAAGCTGAAATGTTACATATTTATCTTGTAACGTTACACTTCCGTTACACCGAATGCAGAAAATCATTATCAATCTGCGCTGATCTTGCTCGGATAAAAGCTGCACCTTTGGATCGTGGGAAAATTCAGCGTAGAGTCTAAACCAAGGGTTAGCCATAAATAAACCCTTTGTCCTGCACCAAAATCAAGGTCGAAATTACCCGCGAGGACTGGCAAGCAGCCGATGATGGGTTCTTAAAGTTGATGCAGGGTAAAAGATTCATATAATCCTCGCATTCGGCTTTCGACAGCCATACGTGACTCTAGCGATTGACCGGCTGGATGTCAAGCATGTTTTCAAGTAACGATTATCCGCACCTCGCCGCCCTTGATTATTCCGCCCATCTCACATATCAGCCGAAAACGTGAATCATCAACCTGAAGCCCATCTGCAACGCCATCAAGCGCCGATTTTATGCTCGCAATGCGGTTATCGAGATCATAACGGCGTTTATCGGGGGGATAGAACACTACGTACAGGTCGATCTTGCCGTTACCCTCAACTCTATCTCCCGAAGCCTTGGTTAGCCACCCAGCCGCCTTCCTTGCGGCTTTCGCAGCCTTTGCCCGGACAGACCAGTGTACCCGGCTGTTTGGGGATAGCGCGGCAGATGGCCAGGGCAAGGTTATCATTAAAACGCCACATCCTTCATCGGCACACTATCGCGCCCAGCCTGATATGCGTAGGCATAAGCCAACATCCTCGACCATTGGAGTGTTCCGCGCTCAAGCTGCTCTGGCATCATTCCTATGTCGTAGAGCATAGACTGTAGGGCAGCAGTGTCATTTATCAGTGCAATGGCTTGGTCTTCGGTCATATTTTAATCCTGTTTCATTTTGGAGAAAATACTATGTCGTAGACCACCCGCACTCAGGGCAAGTAACGCCGGGCTGCATATCCGCCCCGCACTTTCGGCATGTATGGATACCCAAAGCATCTTTTAATATCCGCAAAGTACAAACATCCCCATCCGCTAGATGCCCGTTATCAGCTAGCGTTTGCCGGATCGCTGCGCGCAGCCGGGCGATCTCTCCCAGCAAGGCGGCGCGCTCGATCATCCTGCCCACGCTTTGCAGGCGACGCCCCATGTACGGCCGAGCGCACAACGCCAGGCCACAAAGTGGCCACCCGTGACATGATGCTGCTTAAGGTGGCGATGGGTACAGTTGGTGCAGAGCTTTTCGGTCATGTAAACCGCCTCGGCTTTGGTTTTTTACCGACATACCAGTGCGCGCCACAGCGTGGGCACATCCATTCTGCGCGGACAGGAATCTTGCCCGGCACGATGTACCCATACTCGTTTGTTTGTGTTGGCTGCACTCTCACCCCGCGCAGATGCGCGCCTTTCCACCAGCAAATCAGTCTGCCTATCATTTCAAATATCCCTCTTTTATAACAAAAACCCACGGCCTTGCATAAAATCAATTGGATGCTTTACACTCTTTTGCAGATTACATAGTTTGGTCAACAGCTGCATATTTTCGTCTGTATTACTCCCGCCCAAAACTAAAGGCATTCGATGATCCAGATGGTAATCATCACCAAGCGGTTTACCACAACAGGCACATTTTCCGCGCTGCAAACAAAAAAGGCGTTTGCCTAACCCATCGCTTAATACCCCACCATTCCCCAGCTTTCTTGATCGTCTATTTTCTTTTTGCGCTCTAATTTTTTGCTTATTAACAGCGTTCCACGAAACTTTTAATTGCTTAACTCTTTCTGGATTTTTAGCAGCCCATTTTTTACTAGCATCATTTTGCTTTTGTTTGTTGGCATCACGCCATGCCTTTGCCGTCTTAGCAACCTTTTCTTTGTTGTTGCGGCGGTATTCTGCCCCACTGCCAAGAATTAAATTATGGTTGGCAGTCTTATACTTTTTAACAGAAACTTTGTGACATACTTTACACCGGCCAGACTTATATCGTTCAGTCGTTGCAATACATTTCTCACAATATTTATTACTTGTCATACCAGACCTTCCTTGACCCACCATGCCATCGTGCGCCGGTGTGCATATTCGTGCCAATTTTGCATGGCTTCGCGTGTTGAGCCGCCACCATCGACATAAGCATGACAATCTGCACAGAGTATCGCGCCAGTCTCATCCACGGCCTTTAACCCGCGTCCCTTGCCATCCTGGAGCCTGTTGCTATGGGCAAGGCACAGCATATCCCCGTTCGGGTTGGGCTTCCAGCATCCGAAGCAATGCGGGGCGCGCTTGGCACTATCTCGGAGCTTTTGGTTTACCCGGCCTTCGGTCTTTTGGATGATCGGCCTCATCGTATCACCCCGGCCATTTTCGGGTTGACGTGAAAGCGCACGCCCAGATTCCCGCCGTAAGCCTCAACCTGCGTCATGTAACGCGCCATCCCGGTAGTGGTAAGCTGCGTTGTTGAGCCTACCAGCTCCCGAGTGCCATTGGGCAGATAATCCCATTTCCGGTAGCCTTTCTTGACCAGCCTTTCAATTTCAGGATCATCCAACTCAGGCAGGTATTCCCGCTTAAAATACTCATGCCACACATCAGCCTTGAATTGTTTTCCCTGCACCCAAGCCTGTTCTTCAATGTCACGCAGCGGGCCGCTCCACATGGCAGAGTTCTGATCCGGTGTCCTGGCCTTCGTGGCCTTGCGGAATACTGCCTCCATCGTGCCATCGGTAGGCAGATTACGCAGCAATGAGCCAGCATTCATTACTACCGCATCACTTGTTAAAATAAATGTTTGCTCGCTCATATTATCCGACTAATTTAGTTTGATTGTCGCAAAACTCGATTTTAGGGGGCAGAAATTGCGTTAGCCATCAGTGCGGCATCGCACACGTCAGCCAAATACCCCCGGCTTCGGTAGGTCGCATCGGGGTCTTTCCAGTTGGGGCACATATCGCCTGTCACATACCCCTTCACAGTAGCCAGTGCGGTGCGCAGCCGCTTAATTTCGTCAATGCAAATTTCCTCGCAGGCAACCCCGAATTTATCGCACCGCGTTTTGCAGGTGTCAGTGGTGCATGGGTTAAATCGTTCCATCGTCATCCTTTCCAGTTCAGTGCCCAACAAATCATTCAAGCGGGACTGCTTCGCCGCCCCTCATTTCAAGCGTTGGGGGTCGCTTCATTGTCGCCATACAGCGCCCATCGGTTCTCATCCAGAATCCGCGCAAAGTCGCCGCCAAGCGGCTGCATGTACCCGCCAAGCTCGGCCAGCAGCGCCGCCGAAATCAGCATCGGGTTCTCGTTCTGCCACACGCGGCCATCCGGCGCGATCAGCGTCCACTTCCGCGCTTTGCACGCGGCCTGTATTGCTTCGAGCGCGTCCTTCACGCCTTCGGCTGTCGGCACGGCAAACTGCGGCACTCCGTTCGTTCCTGTGTTCATGTCGGTTCTCCAAAAGTCGGCGCTGGCGGTACGGCAACCCCCAACCCGTCAGTGCAGGCGACCTGCCGCGATAAAGCCGCGCATCGCCCCACACCTCAGTCGTTGGGCGCCTACAATTTCATTGATTTCGCCTTTGCCCATATTGCGCACCATGAGCATTGTGTGCCAGCCTTATCACCGTTATCTCTATCCCATATCCCTGGTATTCTGTGACAATGACCTGGCGCATTACCATCATTACGATCTCGCACACCAATCTCATCAATCAACCTAAAAAGCATCGCTTTAATTTCGACACACTCATTACAATTTTGCTCGGTGCCCAACCCTGCGCTTCCTCGGTTCGCCGGGTGACTGGGGATATGACACAAAACTGGGGCAATCAAGCGGGACTGCGCGCCAGCAGGGTTCTTTCCAGTTTCATTCGTTGCTTCCACGTTCATCACTCCTTCAAAGTGTTTCGTTGCGCGCACCATTAAACGGCTTGGACTGCTCTGCAATCTGCGCTTGCTTGCGGCGCTCTTCAATGGCGGCGGCTCGATCTTCTGCCTTAAATAGATTCATGCTTTTGTCCTTCGTGCGATGATTTGCTCAATCAGGCTTTCGACTTCCAAATTAAACTTAATAACCTCAAATTCCATATCGGATATTTCTTTTTCTGTCGGTGCTAGGCGCAATTGAATCCACGCATCTTGCTCAAGATAATCCGGATCGTAAGGTGCGTAATCCCCCCACTTGCGCCCGGTGCAAGCTGCCTGCCAAATCATCTGCAATCTGTATCCGCGAGGTATTTCACCCTTTAGTTTATAAGTCAGGAATGTGTGCGAATCAGGACACTTGAATTCAACCAGCCCATCATCACCAACAAGTCCGTCAGGTGTGCATCCGGCGTGTTTAATATGTGGGTGCGGCACATAACCAGATTCAATCACCATTACGCCATTCCTGATCTCGTACTGCATCCGCGCCATTGCTTCTGTTTCATTGCCGTGTTCAATACTGGCAGACCCAAACGCGCTGCGATGTGGTTTCCCGGTCATGCGTTCGGATGCAAGTTGAGCGGCATACTTTGCCCGCGTAACGCCTTTACCTTCGGCCAGCATATCCTTGATTCTAGATGCCGTGATGTTGCCAACACGGGCGGCTTCTATTTCTGGTGTCATTTCGCAATCTTCCGTATGGCATCGCAAACAGTTTTGTACTTGGCAATATGCCCAAACCGACTCAAGAACATATCCAGCATACCTTGCGCATCCTGTAATTCTGCTTCCTGCCTGCGAATTTCACGTTGTTTCGCTTCCTCAGCTTCACGCTCTGCTCTGGCAATCGCCTCTGACTTTTCGCGTTCTTTGCGCTGCACTTCTTCGATTGCACGGCGCTCCGCATCAACCCTGTCGCGCTCTGCTTTTAGTTTCGCTTCCTCAGCTTCACGGGCTAGACGTGCGGCACGGTCTGCTTCTTCACGGGCGAGTCTGGATGCGCGTTCTTCATTCTCGATATTGAGCCGTGCTTCACGTTGATCCGCTTCGATCTTCTCGGCTGCGGCCTTTTGTGCGGCCACCAGTGCGGCCTGTTGTTTGGCAATCTCAGCACGTTCTGCCACCATACGTGCCTCTTCGGCATCCTTGAGGGCTTGTTGCTCAGCCATGACGCGGGCTTGCTCTGCACGGGCAACGGCGTTCTTTTCTTCTTCCTTGCGGGTTTCCTCAGCTTTTATCTGCGCATCAATCGGATCTTCGAGGGCTTCAAGCTGGGTTGTTATACGCTTTGCTTCTGTGTCGATCTGCTGGCAACGCAATAACGCCGGGGCTTTTATGTCCTTGCGTGTTTTTTCCAAGTCAACGCGGTAGGTGCGAAGTTCTGCGCGGCTTTTTTTGGCCTCATTCATGCCGTCAGTGGTGGTTACTTGAAAAACCACGCCCTTGTACCGCGCCGATAAATCAGCCAAAGCCGCCTCTGTTTTGGAATACTCTTGGATCGCTGTTGTCATTTTGCTGCCCCCTTAATTTTTTCAATGCGCTCAAGTTTGGCTTCGTTCAGCATATCCATTGCAGCGATGTCTTTTGCAACGGATGCAATCTCGATTGCCGGGATATATGCCTTGCCAAGCGCGCTCATGTTTTCGGCTGCATCAATTGCGGCCAGATAGTCAGCCAGTACGCCAGCATTCATTTTAACGCCAGCGCCGCGCCCATCATCATCCTGTTCTTGCGTGGCCGTGCCGGTGATCGCCAGCAGGGTATAGCGTTGCAGGTACGAGACGGTTGAGCCGATGGCCTGGATGCCGTTCTTTGCCCCACTGGTATCTGCCACGGCCTCAAGCGATATACTTTCGCTGTGCCCTTTGACGTGCATCAGGACGCATGAGACTTTGATTTTCCCTTCATTCTGCTCGGTATTCCATCGGTAGGAAAGCCCGTGCTTGCTCAGGGCGGCTCCGATGATATTGCAAACATTGCCGAGCGTGGCATGGTTATATTCGGTGTTGCCGAACTTCACATGCTTGTCTTTGTCGATGGTTAGCGGCTCAGCCTTGAAGGCTGTCAGGGCTTCCGAGAATGCCTTGCGCGCCTCGTTCGCTTCCCATCTTTCCTGCAAAGCCATGAGCTTTTCGAGTTTGTCCAGGTCTGCGCCCTGGCTTACCGCCATGTTGAGCATGGACATTGGCGTGATTGCCATTCCTTGCTGTTCAATTACCGCTACTTTGTTTGGTGCGTTCATTTTTCTCTCCTAGTGATTATTCGGGCGACAACTCACCAAAGGGGCAAAGAAACAACCAGTGCCTTCCTTCTCCATCCTTGCTGATGTATTGCAAGAACCAAGTGCGCGTGACGGGTAATTCATCCGATACAGTCCGTTCTGCCGCTTTGGAGCTGTAAGGTTGTGCAGTCGCTTGACCAACGCTGCGAGGCTTGCTGTGAGGGGCATACACCAGCCTGTCTTTTTTCCCAAGCAGCCGATTCAGGCTCGTTGCTATCGCGTGGAGTACGGCAGCTATGGACGCAAAAAAGCCCGTATTTGGGGGCACTCTGTTGAACTGTCCTGCAAGGCGGAATTTGGTCGGGGACTTTTGCCTTACGGAACACAGAGCGCCTTCAATTACGGGCTTTGCACCCCGACCAATTACCGCAACGCTAGACCGTTCAAAGTCCAAAGCTGCGGAACCAATGATACAGATTCTATTCATAATTGCAACCCCTCCAATTATCGGAGTTTATTCCGAATCCTGATGCACTCAATACAATGGCCGGTACTCGCATATCGCAAACCGGAATGGCCTCTTTTGCACGGCGACCCAGCGAATTTTCTCAATCCAGCTACACGCGCCGCTCGCTTGGCCATGTCGGGCGGCTGGGGCGGGGGACTGCTTCTCACAGCACCATCCACACAACAAGCACAGCGAACGCTGCAATCGCCACGAGAACTTCTCCCCGGTTCCAGTCCTGATACTCCGGCTCAATCGGTGGTGAGTGGCGATTACATTCGCGCTGGGATAATCCTCGATCCTGCATGGCTTTGGATACGCGATTCATTTTTGCCCCCCTTCCACCAGGTGGATTTCAAAAAGCTCTTCCTCGCTGGGAATGATTTTCTCGAAATGCTCGGTCGCAATCGGCAACCAATAGTCGCGCACCTGTTTGAGCAAACAATGTGCCGCCGACACCTGCGCAAGGTCATTGTGCGGGAATTCATCGGCAGTTCCCGCAAATGCCGACAACACAATGTAATTCGCATCACATAAATTTTGTGCGGCCTCGGTAAAGTTCCGGCGGGAGAATGGATAATACTCACCG
Source organism: Candidatus Brocadiaceae bacterium (assembly GCA_024653795.1). Taxonomy (GTDB): domain Bacteria; phylum Planctomycetota; class Brocadiia; order Brocadiales; family Brocadiaceae; genus Wunengus. The sequence continues at coordinate 9,172 of JANLHY010000212.1, forward strand.
CCGTCTTTCATGGATTCCGCAACAGCATCTGCGACCAGGCGCTCTCTGAGCGTTTGGTGATATGCACGATCAAATATTGGTTTCATAATTTATCTCCTTTTTTGTATTCGCGTAGCAGTTCGGCGCGCAGTTTGTCTATCTCGGCCAGACGCAACATTATTCTATTGTAAATAAAATGTCAAGTGCAAATTGCGCTTGCAATAAAAATAAATATCATGGTACGATGCGGATTATTGGAGGTGATATGAATTTTTTACAAAAAACATTGAAAGAGTTGGGGTTCTCTGCTGTTGGCCGGAAAGTCGGGAAAACACGACAAGCTGTTGCCGCTTGGTATTTGAAAGGGAAGTTGCCTGAAAGTGAGCATTACCCATCCTCATTATCGCGGTCAACAAATTATGCCGCTGAAATCGCAAAAATGGCAAAATGCAAAAGGGCTGATTTACTATGAACACAACATCCGTGGTCGAGTACGGCGCTGCCATCCACCTTAAAGACCTAACCGAAACCGATAAAAAGCAGATCATGAAAATGCTCCACATCGAGGGGGAGTATAGCGATTTCGGCATTAACGAAATGCCCATCGGAGTGCTGAAAGCTATGGCACATGCAATCCGGTATGGGCGGATTCAAGGCGCTAAAACTATAGCCCCTACGTAATAGCTCAGGGGGCGCGCACTATGACCATCGAACAAGAAACCAACGACGCTTTTGCGCAGTCCCGCTCGAATGCAGGGTTGGGCTTCGCGCCCGGAAAGGACCGAAAGTGAAAGAGACGCTGACAGAGAGGATGCGGCACGCAGCGGCACACGCTGAGACGTATGACATGGAATGGGAGGCGCAGCAATTTCGAGATGGGGTAGACGAGATTGAGCGGCTAAACCTTGAACTACAAAAGCGCGACAAGCGCTCTTTTATGGGACCGATGCGCGACTGCCCTACGCACGGCGATAGCGCAGAGGTTGCACGATTACGCGAAGCTCTCGACACGATAGCAAGGGTGAGCGATGACCCGGCCATCGTGACGTGCGCGAAACATGCATTGACGCCCAACGTAAAGGTAAGGGGCTGACGCGCTGTTGCGGCAGTCCCGCTTCACCGTAATGTTATGCGGTTTTTCTTGGAGACGAAGATGCGAATGTGGATTGACACTGAATTTAACGAATATAAAGGGGCGCTGATTTCTCTGGCGCTTGTGGCCGAAGATGGCCGCGAGTGGTACGGAGTGCGCTACTGCGACGACCCCGGCTGGTGGGTGCGTGAGCATGTAATGCCGTACTTGACCCAAGAGCCAGAGCGCGATGCCGTTTTGCGCGCCAGGCTTGAGACGTTTCTTGCTCAGTTTGATGCCGTGCATATTATCTCAGACTGGCCGGGAGACATTGCGCACTTTTGCAACCTTCTGGAATTTGCGCCGGGCGACAGGATAGGCCCTGACACCATGACATTCGAGGTGCGCCGCGATCTGCCGGACACAGCGACAACTTCCGCCATACCTCACAACGCCCTTGAAGATGCTAGAGCGTTGGCTAGGGTGGGGCATAACGTAAAGGTAAGGGGCTGTGCGCCCGGTGAAAGTGAAAAGGAGCTATGAGCATGGAAGCAACGAACGAAGCTGTAAACGACCCCGCTGGCGCACAGTCCCGCTTGACCGTAAGGTTAGGCTGGCAACCTATCAACTGCGCGCCGAAAGATGGAACTATCATCAGACTGCGCGATGAAAAGCGCATGTTTAATTGCGTCATGGCTTGGGACAAGAAGCGTAAGTTATGGACGGGCATGGCATATAGCATGATGGGTGCGACAAAGACATATTGGGATGAGGGATTCTGCCCGATATTTGAATGGAAGCATGTTGATGCCTAACGTGGAGTTAACTCGGCTGGCCGTAGGCCAGTCCGGTGGAGCGAAGCGGAACGAAAGTTGAACGTAGGGTTAGGCGATTTTACTCAACAACGAAGAGGTGAACAATGGAACTTTTTGAAATCGTGATGAAACTTAACGGGCCTGTGCAACCTGTCGGAGAGCAAAACGCAGACCAAACAAGACTTTCAAACATGAAAGCCCTGACAGAACTGGCGGACAGAATACTGTATGAAATTAACAGGGCTGAACCAGCGGCAGACCGGGTTGAATTTTCCATGAAAGCAATCGGAGTTCATGCGCGAGAATTCATGGAAAGCGTCAAGGGTGCCTAACGTAGAGGTAAGCGGCCCGAAGCCGGCCTTATCGGCGGAGCGTCCGTGTTGAGCGCCGGGTTGGGGGCGTGGTTGCCAATTGCGACAGCGCCGAAAGATGGCACAGAAATACTGGTGTACACGAGAAGCGAGTGTTGCTACGTAGTGGCCTATGACGATGACTGGTCGGCCCCGTGGCGGGTGAGAAACGATGAGGGGTTGAATGAGGCTGTACCGACGCACTGGATGCCACTGCCTGAGCCTCCTAACGTTTGAATTCAGGGGTGCGACGCGGCTTCATCGCGGCGCGTCCCCTGGAATGATTGGTTATGCAGCATTTTTTGGAGAAAACCATGAAACAGAAAGTGTTGGTGAATTTGAATGTGACGTGCGATCCGCCGTATTCGGTAGGCCGCTGGTCGAAGACGCTGGAAGACAAGGCGAAGCGGCTAGAAGAATGGTGCCGAGACTTCGAGGAGTTTTTGCGAGACCACCGTTCGCAAGACCCTGTGAGTCTGAACGTGGAACGCGAGTACCAAGACCAATGCAGTCTTTGCGGGCGGGAATGGGAAGAAGACGCAGACGGGCCGCTGTGCTGCAACGAAGCGCAAGGCGAGTGGGATAAACAACGTGACGGCGTTGCTGCATAACGTGGAGTTGAGGGGGCAAGCCAGCCCCGCTGGCGAAGCTCCCTCTCGAACGGAGAGTTAGAGGATGCTGCACATTTACACAGCCAACATGCAGCCAGCGACTGACTACCTTGACTGGTGCGGGGAAGTTGAGTTTCGTGGCGGCTTCGAGCCAGAGAAGCGTATTTACACGGATTGCTGCGGCAAGAAGCGCAAGGCCAAAGACTGCGTTGTGCAGTGCTACTACGACGGCCTTGGCGTTTGGTGCGCCGAAGGGCGCGGATGCAAGAACCCTCAAACCATCGCCGCAAAACGCTGGCGGGAGCATATGAAGCGGAGCCATGCGCAACAGGCAAGAAGGGCGAGGGAAGCATCCTCTAACGTGAAGGTGGCCGGCTCCGCGCCCACCGACCTACAAGAAGGAGAAAAAGCATGAGCACTGACAACGCAAAACCGAAGGCTGATGGCGCGGAGTCCGTGTCGACCGCAGGGTTGGGGGTCTGCGTGTTGGTACGTGGGGCGGTCGTTGCGTGGTTCGCTGACTTTGATGAAGCGGCACGAGGATGGTGCACAGAGAACCACTTTGGAGAGTGGCTGACGTGGCGAGCAAAGCCACCTGAGATAGTGCCACTGACGCCGGAAGAGGTAGTGAAGGTTGAGCAAGACGCGGCAGAACTATACGCGAAGCTGACCATATTATGACCCCCAACGTAATAGCTCAGGGGGCGCGCTCAAACGCCAAAACAGAAGCATAACACGCTGGCCGCGCTCCCTTGGAGCGGTGGGTTGGGCGACACTTTCAACGGAGAATAAATATGGATGATATTTGCGACGAATGTAATGGCGACGATACGACATGCGGCTCATGCGATGGCACTGGATACGGATGCGCAAATTATCCAAACGATCCGGCGACATGCAAGCACGACGGGCTGATGGTGATGGATCACGGATTCCATCATCCACCGCGATGCACTGATTGCGGGGCGCGGGTGTGACGCCCAACGGCTGAAATAACCGGCGTGCCGGCATTATCGGCACGTCCGGGTTGATTGATTAGTTATACATGGAGGAAGGCAAATGTTTCAAACCTACGAAGCGCTGCCAAAAAAGGTGAAGGCAGTTCAATTCACCGAAGAAAACAAGAACCGCATATTTAACAGCTTGATCGGGCAGTACGCGGCTGGCGACGAGGGCGGACGGCCGATTTTGAAGGTGACAACGATCCACGGCGAGACTGCGATTGTTCGCGTTGGCGATTGGATCGTGCAGGACGCAGCACCAGGAACCTATTACCCGGTAAAGGACGACGTGTTCCGGGCGGGCTATGTATAACGTTAAATTAAGGGGCGAGTAATGGAAGAATCAGAAAAGCAAGTGAGTGCTGAGCGAGTCCCTCTTGAATGCAAGGTTATGCGTAACCGATATGGTGACATAAAAACTGGAACAAAAGTCTGGTTTACAGTGGAAAACGCAAGCCAATGGTGCGGCTCAACTGAGGGTATTCTTGACCATGACGGGAATGAATTTGTGATACGAACTAAAAAAGGAATTGTCACAATTAATAAGGGATACGATGCGTATTCTGAAACGATAAAACCAGCACTGTGACGCATAACGTAGAGTTGAGGGGGCGCGCACTATGACCGCCGAACAAAAAACGAACCACGCTTTTGCGCGCTCCCTCTCGAACGCCGGGTTGGGCATGACACTGCCAACATGCCAAATTTGCTGCACCGCCCCCAGCATCGAATTTTTCGACGGAGCTGGATATGTAATTTTTTGCCCAGCTTGTGCGCCAAAAGATGCGTACTGGGGAGCGCAGACATTTCCATGGGCTGATATTTTTGATGCTGTATCTGAATGGAAATCGGACAACATTTTTACCCTGATGCCCAACGGGAAGCTAAGGGGCTGCCCGATCTCGAAACTTGAACAAGGAGAATGAACGTGAACCAACCACAAAACCCAAACAACCCCGCAGACGGGCAGTCCCGCGCAGGCGAAGCCGGAGCGAACTTGAGCGGAGGGTTAGCCGCCATGTCGCTCGAAGAGGTGACTGAGCGGGTACTTGCTATGGAAGGAGCTGTGCAACGGATTATGGTAATCGTGGCTATGGCTCTACCGCATACTGACGCAGCGCTATCTGCTATGAACGCAGAATGGGGGAGGATTATTTCAGACATTGAGCGTGACCACTCGAAGGCGGCTAACGTAATATCGACACCCTAATTTTCACAGAAATAGCACCTTGCGAATTTAATATTGTTAATAATCAACGGAAAATTTGCTAAAAGTTCCGACAAAAGAGACATTCTAAGCAAACGCTTTATAGACATTAGTGATAATGGCCTAGCAGCCTGTCTGACTTAAAGGAAATCGGCTGCAAATCCGCCTGAGCGGTCCATATTTCACCACTTTTTTGGTCAATAGAACGACTATTGACCTGC
>JANLHY010000684.1 GCA_024653795.1 Candidatus Brocadiaceae bacterium
TTTCGCTTTTGTTATAATGGATACTCCTCCTGCACTGCAATCTTCAGAGGCGTCCATACTTGTCAAAAAGATGGATGCAGCGATACTCCTGACCGAGCATGAGAAATTGCCGAGGGGGACGCTGGTAAAACTGAGAAAACACCTTGAAAACCTGAGGGTAAAATTAGCAGGTTTGGTTGTAAATAAGTGTAAAATAACAGAGATATAATTGCAGTTTCTTACAAAAATATTTTGACACTTCCCCGTTTTTACGAGGACACTTTTAACAAAAATTTACGATTTACGAATTACGATTTGAGATTTAAAAAAATCGTATCAATTTAGTATTTTAAAAAAATCAAGCCCTGATAAGGGCGTACTGTTTGTAGCAATTAATCGTTAATATATGATCAGCTCCGTAGGAGCGACCTGTATACGATTGATATGCAAACAGGTCGCTCCTACGGAGCTGATATCTGTTATGGCATCCTATCTCGCTACAAACAGGTTGCTCCTAACGGAGCTCATGCTTGTCCTCGTGAAAACGGGGAATCGTAATTCGTAAATCGTTCGACTGAGCTCACGACGAAGTCTAAAATCGTAAATTCCTATCAAAGAACTTTTCCGACTCGTTCGGGTTAGGACCATGGAAGAACAGGTACTCAATTACGGCGGCTTTATTGTACTGATGTTACTTTTGGCGGTCTCGCTCTTTAAGCCTGTCTTTGCGCTTTATCTGATTCCCTATGCGATGTCTCTTTCTCCGGAAATAGCAGTTGGAGAAACTGCCAAAAGGCAAATCACGATAAGGCTTGAAGACCTGTTGATGGTCGTCCTGCTTTTAAGGGTTGCCTTTGACTTTGTTATAAGCAAATCCTTCCCAATGGAAAGGTTAAGGGGTAATCAGTTTTCCCTGCCTATGTTTCTCTATTCCATGGCGCTGATCATGGCAACTACTCTGGGTGTTTCGCAGTTCCTGGTTTCTCCTGCCGCCGGTTTTTTCTTCGTTCTTAAGCTGATACAGTTCTTTTTGTTCTTTTTTATATTCTTTTACTATATCCGCGACGAGAAGGATATAAAGGTAATTTTAAATGGAGCTCTGATTACCATGGCTATTGTCACCGTAGTCGGCCTCACTCAGATGCCCACTGTGCCGAGGACAACCATGCCATTTGAGGGTAAAAATCCTGAACCTAATACATTTGGGGGATATTATGTCTTACTTGGCTCTGTCGTTGCAGGCCTCTATATCCATGAGCCTAAAGGCAGAAAAAAGACGATATATGCCTTGCTGCTGGCCGTTGCCGTAATGCCGTTTATTTATACAATGTCCAGGACTTCATGGATTGCCGCCGGATTTTCATTGACGGCCTTTCTTTTATTGACAAAAGGGTTGCAAAGAAAAGTAGTCATATTGATAGTAGCGCTCCTTATTGTCTTGTCCCTTCAATTTGTGCCAGGACGTGTACGGGAAAGAGCTCAATTCTGGAAAGCGGAAGAAGGATTTGAAGGCACACAAACCATTGGAAGGACGAGATTTGACCCGTCCTCCTCCGAAAGAATCGGCAGGTACAGGGATATGGTTGATATCTTTGTGCAAAGCCCTGTGCTCGGCCGGGGCATGACCGGCGCCGGCTTTATTGATGGGCAATATATTCGGGTGATAAATGAGACAGGGCTTGTCGGAGTTCTGACTTTTTTTTATCTTTTTTACGCAATCCTGAAGTATTTGTTCTCTTCATATAAAAACAGA
>JANLHY010000705.1 GCA_024653795.1 Candidatus Brocadiaceae bacterium
TTTCCGTCACCCCCTGCCATCCAAGCTACATGGCTTCCGGCTTTTACCATGACGGGACTTTCACCCGTTAGAGTTCACTGCCCTTTGCTGGGCACGCCAAGAGTAAAGACCTGACCCCTTTTTTCCTTTTTTCCCTTTTTTCCAACAGAGCATAACTAGGAAAGTCAGGGGAGGGGACTGAACTATTACTCTTCAATTTAATTTTTTCACGATAACCTGCATGTCCTCGGATATACGGGCGGCACAACATGGGATTCCTCCGGCATACGCATTCACAAAGGAAGGATACGCCTTTCCTTGTATCCCCACTACATGATAGGCTGAACAACCTTTTTCTGTTATTATTTTTAGTTCATCCTCACCAGGTTCAGGATAAACTTCATTCAGCAAAACCAAACCAGGCCAAAATAGGTTTGTGTAGTAAGCCAAAGCATGATTTCTAGAGATGTTTATCATGATCGCACTGCTCTCTTTGAGATGGAATGGCCATGATTCTACGTTAGTTTTTCCGTTGGTGGAATCCACGCAATAAACTTCGCGCCCATTCAGTTTTTTGATCAACCGTCGCCCAACGAAGCCATTGCCGCCTAAAATGATGAGGGGTGTGTTTTCGTCATACCCCTCAGTATTTCTGACGTATTTCTCAGCCTTTACAATAGATTCCACCGTTATATCAGTCTCGATGGGTTCCCTAATCAGCCTCTTTTTAAAATTCTTAAAAGAGTTTCCTTATGGAACGTATTTCGAGAAAATATAGTCATTATCTTTTCTGGATACATGACACGTGTAACAGCCGGTAACAGGATCACTGATCTTTGATTTCAATGACTTGCTATCAAAGCCGTCAAAAATCCAGCCACTCGTTTCTGTTGCCGTTAAATCCTTTTTCATAGAGGCATACCAGATGATTTCTCCCTGTGAAACGATCTTCCCGTCAATAACAGGTTCATAAAATCCCACGGTTATCTGGCTTCCATCGGGGTAGCTTTCACCTGATTTATTTGCTTGAAACCCCATTTCATTCACGGGGGGGGCACAGGATCAACCCTTCATTATTCAATAATATTCTATCTTATGGTGTGTTTAAAATCCTCCTTTAAACAAGGATAATTACCAAAGTTTGAAGGAGGAAACGATGAAAGAATTAAAGTTGTTTGGAATGCGGATAAAAGAACTGAGGACAATTAGAAAATTATCCCAAGAGCAGCTTGCGGGGAAAGTCGCTATCAGCCCCAAATATATGAGCAGGATAGAAATGGGACAACAATTCCCTCCAATTAATGTCATTACAAAACTTGCTAATGCCCTTCAGGTAGAATTGAAAGATTTTTTCGAATTTACTAATGAGGTTAGAAATACCAGGGAATTAAAGGAAATCATCAGTGTGTTGCTGAAAGAGACGGATGAGGAACGACTAAGAATTGCTGTAAAAGTTCTGAGGGCATTGGTAAGATGAGAATGCAGGGGAGGCTGGGGGATCAAATCTTTCCAGGCTGTCCGATAACTGCCCAAGCCCAGCAACCGCTGGAGTCCAAGCCCGATGAGACCTGTTTTTTGATTAGTCATCCACCACATCGCACGGGACCAAACCGCCAGCGGTTGGTGGCTATCTTGGAAGATCGTTCCTGCCGTCACGGTTGTTCCAAACCTGCATCCACTGCAAATTATTTTATATCTCTGCGTCTTTGCGGTAAAATAAATTGTTAATCTAAGCTAGCCCGTACTTCTCAATATTTCGGTCTGCTATCTCCTGTATCTTTTGTATCTCTTCTTTTCCTTTCGGTGACTTGAAGAGGTGGGCGAAACGACCCTGGATCTTCAGGTATTCTTCCACGGGAGTTTTTGGGGTGGTTACTTTTCTCACTTTCGTGACCTTGCCATTCTCTATTTCGAAAATGGGATAGAGTCCTGTCTGTACCGCTAATTTAGCAACCTTAATGGTGAGATGAGGATTTGATCTCCACCCAAGTGGACATGGGGAGAAAATTTGCAGATACTTTGGACCTGTTATCGATAGTGCTTTTTTTACCTTGTTTTCAATATCTTTTGGGAATGCCACTGAA
>JANLHY010000541.1 GCA_024653795.1 Candidatus Brocadiaceae bacterium
TTTAACCTCGATAGATTTTCCATTGCGCCTTCACTTTTCTTTAGAATAACTAAAATATCCACACCATCTGTAATTTTTATATCCTCCCCTTCATTCACCCTGTAGCACTTTGCTCTTTGTCCCTCTGCTTTCCATACCCAAAAAGGTAATTCTATTAAATTCCTTAAGATCTTCAAATCCGGTAGCGGATTGGCCTTTGAGCGAGTTTTGTGGATCCTCCGGTATTCAGCCAGCTTCTCGTTATAGATTTTGGCAAATCGCTCTGCCTCATATAAAACATGCAACAAAAAATGATAGAATCCATCTGTGTCACACATCCAGGAAACAGGCGCTTCGAGATTTTCAATGCCAAAGTCTTCCTCTAATGATTTTCTGGCAGCAGTTAATAAACCCACCATATCACTACAACCTTGTTGGTAGTAATCCCATAGACAATTGATGAATTGTCCAAACATGTCCTGCATATCTTCCATGGTTGTTTTTATATCTTCACGAAGGATATTTTTACTCAGCAGGTTGATGACCTCCTCTTTGAGTTGGAGTATCGGTTCAAAATCATCAAACACAATCTCTTCATATGCCACACGGTCTTTATTCTTTACGAATGCTACCTTCCCAACAGACGCTGATATTTCTGACAAAATCGGCACGTACATAAAACCCATATTGCAGGCATCATTGTCTACTATCATATTCACACTGATACCACCCAGTTTTTTAACTAAATAGTGTGCCAGGTGATTCTTGATCCATACCCCTGGATGATACAGAATAGGCTCGTGACCCGTCTGTATTATTGGAATATTCTTAATTGTCTCATAATCTAATGTCAATTCATTTATGCATAACTTATCTTGAGTCGCCAGCCACGAAGCACTTTTTTGAGTGCTATTCCGAACATACAAACATAGTCCAGACGTATCTTTTCGAAGTAAGGATTTAATTCCGTTTGTATAACATGCAGCCTGACGTAATACTTCCATACGGCTTTTATCCCGTAATATCTGAAAAGGGACGCCGTTAATTTCGAATTTATAACCCTGTATTTTACGCCTGTTTTCCAGCGTCAATTCCGGGATATGCTCTATCGCTGGCTCTAGAAATACCTCCTTATTGTCTTTTGGTACCCTGTAGATAATATTTTTCATTGCCATTTTAAATTAATTCTGATTAAGTATGTCTTATCGGATTTATCCGCCACCAAAACACGAAGACACAAAAAAAATTATATCAAGGATAGCGAAATGATTGAAGAGAATAAGGAAAAAGTTTTAATCCTGGATTTTGGCTCCCAATACGCTCAGCTTATCGCGCGACGGGTGAGAGAGAATAATGTCTTCAGCGAGATCGTATCACACAAGACTCCTGCTAAACAGATACAAGAAATCAATCCAAAAGGCATTATCCTAAGCGGCGGCCCTGCCAGCGTGTACGTGAAGAACGCACCACGATGTGATGAAGATATTGCTGCCCTGGGAATACCCATATTAGGCATTTGCTACGGGATGCAACTGGGATGTCAGATGTTGGGAGCTAACGTACAGCCCACAGCCACACGTGAATACGGAAGGACGGCATGTACTGTCAACAACACGAACAAATTATTCAAATCAATTACCAAAGACATTACCGTTTGGATGAGTCACGGCGACCAGGTGGTTGAATTGCCGACAGAATTCGAATCCCTTGCATTCACCAAAAATTGCCCTTTTGCAGCCGTAAAACACAAAACAAAGGCATTCTACGGTGTACAGTTCCACCCAGAAGTTACCCATACCCCACAGGGAAGTCAGATCATTCGAAACTTTCTCTACGAAATTTGCGGATGTACGGGTGACTGGAAGATGCATTCCTATATAGAACATTCTGTGGCTGACATCCGTAAACAGGTCAAAAACGGACGTGTAGTGTGCGGACTATCGGGTGGGGTTGATTCTGCCGTCACGGCAGCGCTCATCCACAAGGCCATCGGGAATCATCTGTCCTGTATTTTCGTCGATAACGGACTTCTAAGGAATTACGAAGCAGAAGAGGTTATTAAGACATTTAAGGACAATTTTACGGTAGACCTGCATGCCATTGACGCACGGGATAGGTTTTTAGATAAATTGGAAGGCGTAATTGATCCCGAAAAAAAACGCAAGATCATCGGACACGAATTCATCGAAATCTTCAAGGAAGAGGCAAAGAAAATATCTCAAGCAAAATTTCTTGCACAGGGAACTCTCTATCCCGATGTCATCGAAAGTATCCCGGCGCACGGAGGCCCAACGGTAACCATTAAAAGCCATCACAACGTTGGCGGCCTACCGGCTGAGTTAGGATTTGAACTGGTAGAGCCCCTGCGGTTTTTATTTAAAGACGAAGTGCGCAAGATAGGCGAAGAACTTGGACTGCCGGAAGAATTGGTCTGGCGTCACCCCTTCCCGGGTCCTGGGCTGGCCATTCGGATTATTGGCGAAGTGACGAAACCACGCTTAGATATCCTTCGCAATGCCGATAAGATTGTTATCGAAGAAATACGCAAGGCAGGTCTCTACCGTTCAATTGCCCAGTGCTTCGCTGTATTGCTTCCCATGAGTACTGTGGGAGTCATGGGAGACGAAAGAAGCTACGAAAACGTCATTGCCATACGTGCTGTAGAAACAACCGATTTTATGACTGCCGACTGGTGCCACATCCCTCATGAAACCCTGGGAATTATTTCCAATAGGATTATCAACGAGGTCAAAGGTATTAATCGTGTGGTTTACGATATCAGCACCAAGCCGCCGAGTACGATTGAGTGGGAATAACGATACTAATAAAAGGCACACCACAGATTTCGCAGATTCCACAGATGGTATAAAATCTGAAAACCAATGAAATTAAGTTGCCTTCGGCAGCGACTTTCTAACCACAAAGACACGAAGACAAAAAAATATACAACTGGGCTAGGAGCCGTCTCCTGACAGCGATTGGCAATTCATATCGGTTTGCAATTGTTGCAGTGTCGCCAACAGGAATTGTCTCCTACAATGCTGTAACTCGACTTTCAAGTCACCTATTTCTATTGATTATCTTTTTAGTCGCTTTAGGCGAAATAAATCTTGCTCTACAATTGCGGAACATTGAAATTCCTTATATTAAATTTCACAGATTCGGAATATAATTTCGCATACTGGTCTTTCGGGTCGTTGGGGTTGAAATCGTATTCAACCTTTTT
>JANLHY010000768.1 GCA_024653795.1 Candidatus Brocadiaceae bacterium
GTCACTAACCCCAGCCTTAAGGCTGGGGTTAGTGGGTACACGTCCTACCGGGGCTTTAGCCCTGATGGCACAGCAACATGAAGTTGTTCATGTTATTTAGTGTCAATCCCTAAGCCACCAACGGCAGTGTTACTGTAAAGGTTGCGCCCTTACCAGCACCTTCACTATGCGCTTCAATCCTTCCGTTATGAACATCTACAATACCATAACATATAGCCAGCCCAAGCCCTGTGCCTTTTCCTGTGGGTTTCGTAGTAAAAAAAGGATCGAATATCTTGCAGAGGTGTTCCGGCTTAATTCCGATGCCAGCATCCTTAACGATAATTTGCACAACCGTTTGTCTTCGATAGATTGCTATTGAAATATCACCGTAACCCTCAGTTGCATGAAGCGCATTAATAATCAAGTTCATAAAGACCTGTTTCAGTTGTTGTGGGTCTCCAATTACAACGCAGGGGTCTTTGGGAAGATCAAGTTGGATATCCTGCATCTTAATTTGCGACTGGCGCTGGACAACAGATAGCGTATCACTAACAATCCGATTGATATCGATGCGTACAAATTCAGGTTCTGATTGTCTGGAAAAGTTGAGTAAATCCGAGATAATGGCCTTACATCGATACGTTTCATCACAGATAATCTTCAGATACTCAGAAAACACATCCCATACTTCTTTATTGTTGTATCCTTCCTTATGACCCACTATGATTTTAAGCCGTTCAGTCAGACCTTCAGCGCAGCTGGCTACGGAGGCAAGGGGATTGTTGATCTCATGGGCCAGCCCGGTAACTAATGTCCCAATACTCGCCAATTTTTCAGAATGGATTAACTTGCGCTGGGTATGCTGCAATTTTTCATAAGCTCCACGAATTTCAAGTGTCCTTTCCTCGACCTTCTGCTCCAAGGTATTCCGCGCATCGATTAACTGTCTCGTCCTTATATTGATAATTCTCGCCGCTTTAAGGACCACGAGAAAGAGGACTAAAAACAATATTCCCATCGATGCGCCAGTCATGATAATTGCCTTCTCTCGCGCTTTGGTCATTTGTTTCTCGAATCTTGACATATCCTGGTATATCTCCAATACCCCCACCTGGCCTTTTTTAGACCCGTCCTTTCCCATTTCGTAAAAAGGATAATAGCTCTCGAGTAATGTTTCCACCACATACGCACCCTTCGAGTCGGTTGTTCCTGCCAAACGAATTGCAGATGCTGGGATACCACGGATAGCAGAATCCAGCTTTTTATTCGTACCACGATCCAAAGTAAACCCGACATGTTCTGGTACCGTACTATAAATGATATGGCCTTCCAGGTCGTATAAATACAGTTTCTTTATCTTTAATCCATATATGTTTTCCCGAACTACTGTATCCAATTTTTTAAATTGTCTGTGATTGTTTTCCAGGTCAATTTGTTTGTCTTTCCCAATGATGGGAAGAAGAAAGTCTTTATAAATCTTATAGTTCAGATGGGAAATAAAATAATGCGCATATTCCTCGCTTCGCTTAATCAATGCCTGACCCTCCATACGCGGGAATATCCATCCAACAGCTAAGCTAATTATGGCGATGACAATAAAACTGGTGAGGGCATAGTATAGTATCAGATTAAATTTTTCAGGATGTAGAATTCTTTGAAATTTTGGCATTGGTTCAACGATAGTGTCTAATTTACGGTCTGATGGTCTGGCAGAGTTGATATGGCTTCAAATCAAATACAATACCCAAATTTATTTAATATTATCATAGGTAAAGACGACACTATTGTCAAATTGATTCATCATAACCATGTGATTATGACAATCAGCATAACCTGGTAACACCACAACCGCATGTATTATAGTATTACATAAAAATGATCAGTGTAATGTATAACATTCATTACAATAATTGGCTTGTTATACCTTAAAGGCTCATAAATTGGGATTTTCAAAATGTTTGATTCCCGTCGTAACTGTCATTCCCGCAGCTTTAAGCGGGAATCCAGAATCATATCAACTCATCGCTTAATGCACGCGGGGACAAACTATAAGAAGGGGAATGGATTCCCGATAAAAACATTCGGGAATGACACCCTAAAAATCATATTTTGTGAACCTAAAGAGTATAGCTTGTGTTATCTACCATCTGAATATTGCCTGAATAAATGTTTTCCCATGCAATCTTTCTCCGGGCTCATTCTCAATTTCATACTCAAACTTAAATTCCACATGATCCATAGGTGAGTAATTCATGCCGATGGAAATCCGATCCGCTTCGTTCCCATCGGTAACGTCTCTATTAGTGTCCACGGAATCGAACCGAAAGACTCCCTCCAGATATCTAAGATAGTTCAAATGAAATGGATATTTATAGGACGTTTGGAGGTAATAACCATTCCGAAGGTAATCACCACCATCTGCCTCCTCTTGCTCTACCTGACCTGTAATATACTCGCCACGAACCTCCAAATTACCCCTTTTAAATAGAATGTCTACCCCAAGAAAATCAATATCCAGTTTGTTGTCCTCATCATATTTTCCCCGCGAATACGAGCCTCCTATTTCCAGTCCTGGCAGAAAATCATAACCAAGTCTGCCGCCAATGGCTTTGTTGCTGTTACTGTCCCAGAGTTGTTGTACGTCCTTTGGCTCAGGTCCTTCCAGACCGTTTGTTACGGCAAGCTCATATTTTACCTTTGTATTATTTGGTAAAGAAATAAATCCATAAAACATCCCGCCAATATCGGAATAGGTTCCGGGTATAACCCTGATTGACGGAAGAGGACGATCCACTAATTTATTTAATGGAGCAGCTTCTACAAGTCTTTCTATGCCAAAAGGGTATTTAAATTTCCCTATGCGAAATACCAACAGTTTTTC
>JANLHY010000769.1 GCA_024653795.1 Candidatus Brocadiaceae bacterium
TTTCAACAGTATAAGTCAGGAGAATACAAGAAAGAGGAGAACCGGTATCACTATACCAATTTTGAATATGATGGAGCAACCGATAGTTATGTGTGTCCCCAAACAGCCCTCTGTGGCAAGCTTTTATGGCTTTCTTAAGGAGAGTCTGATGAGGTGCCCGAATTCTTCTGATTTGAGTAAGATAGAGGTGCCAGCAAACGCAGCAAATGCGGCGGTCATTGGGACAAACAAGCGAAGCCCTTTAAAATAAAGACTGCCGCTACCATCCGAGGCAGGAAACATTTTCAAGACAAACCAACACGCTATTACCATTGCTACCGAGGCAGTCACGGTTTTCAGGGTCGAAACGACAACCTCTCTTCCTATCTTGATGCGAAGTTTTTTTTGCAAAATGATGGTTAGAATAATAATCTGGACAATGGCGCTAATTGCCGTAGAGAGCGCCAAACCACCTTCCCGCAATACCCAAATGAGAGAAAGGTTTAAAACAAAATCCAGCCCAACGCATATTGCTCCCACTTTGACCGGTGTGATCGTATCTTTGAATGAGTAAAATGCCCGAATTAACACATGGAGTCCGCAGTAAGCCCAAATCCCAATGGCATAGAAGAGGATGACACGCGACGTCCTGTATGCGGATTCTGCGTCAAACTGTTTCCTCCGGTAAATGAGATCGATAATGGGTTCCCGAAGTATGATTATGGCCAGGGACGCAGGGATACCGATTAAGAGCATAAATTTTAACGCCCTGTTGAAGGTTGTTGAAAAGTTGTTCCAGTCCTCACGCACCGCATGAGTGGAAAAAAGCGGGAATACGGCTGTGGCCATGGCAATACCAAAAACACCTAAAGGGAATTGTATCAACCGGTCGCTGTAATACAGCACAGACGCAGCGCCTGCTTTCATTGGATAATTGATGGCCATTCCTGCAAAATGGAAATAGCCCGACCCACCCTGGGGGGCGGAAAATCCAACGGCAATAATGCTGTCAATCAAAACGTTGATTTGAACGACGGCTAGCCCAAAGACAACAGGACCCATGCGAGTCAACACCAACTTCAAGCCAGGATCTGAAAGTTTCAGAACGGGCCGATAGTATAATTCTTTTCTCCGTAAGACCGGGATATGAATGATCACCTGAACAATGCCGGATAAAAAGGTAGCGATGGCAACTGCGTAGATCATCTTTTCCAGGGTTTTTCCTGTGTAAGGAGACAAAGCAGCCCCCAAGATCCAGCATATATTCATAACGACAGGCGCAAAGGCAGGCATGAAAAAATGGTGAAGGGTGTTCAGCACTGCTCCCATGAAAGCCACCAGACAGATGAAAAAAACGTAAGGAAACATAATAATGGATAGTTTGAAAACAAGCTGCCACTTTTCCTGTACGTGGAACATTCGTGGGATAGCAAAAAATGAACCTTCGCCTAACAATACAATTCCACCTAAAATAATGATGAGGACTGTAGCTACAACATTGACAAAGGCCATAGCTTCTGCCCTGCCGCGTTTTTCGATGTGTTCTGTGAAGATGGGAATGAAGGCTGCGCTGAGAGCGCCTTCGCCAAAGAGACGTCGAAAGAGGTTGGGAATCTTAAAGGCAACGGCAAAGGCATCCCAAACCATGCCTGTACCAAAGATACTGGCGCATATCATGTCCCGTGCGAGACCAAGTATTCGGCTTAAGAAGGTGCAGACGCTGATAATCCTAACCGAGCGGAATAAATTATGTGTTTCCGACATAAACGATTTTTAACGATACTTAAATTAGGCCTTATTCGTACTCGTATTTTAGTCCTGACTCAGGGATTAACAATAAATAATCTGAACAAGTTTGTTGTCCAACACTTTGAAGATCAGGCACTGTCAGGGCTAAAACCCAATTCAGACTTCGTCGTGAGCTCAGTCGAACGATAAGACCGCCATTAACCCCAGCCTTAAGGCTGGGGTTAGTGGATACACGTCATACCGGGGCTTTAGCCCTGATGACACCGCAAGATGAAGCTGTTCTTGTTATTTATTGTCAATTCCTCAGCTATACCCTTGCGTACAGACTGAAATGTGGAACATAGTAAGTTCGCAAAAGGGGACTAACGAGGATTTGGGTATTTTTGGCCATGGAGCTAGATAACAGTATTTGAAGGAATAACACTTCCTTTTGGTATGATGACTATGTAATCCTGGATCATGTAATTATCCGCATTCAGATTATCGACTTTATTTGTATTTTCTATTTTCACATTTTCACCGATATGGACGTTCTTATCAACAATAGCCCCTGCGATGCGTGAGTTGTTACCGATTCCTATATCCGGTATTTTTTTATACAGATTCATCCGTATATTAGATTCTGATTCATAGTAATCCGCACCCATAATGATAGAGTTTTGAATAAGGGTATTCTTGCCAATAATACTCCTGATTCCTATGACAGAATTATGGATTTCAGCATCGTTAATAATACATCCATCCGAAATAATAGATTGAGTAATCTTGCAGGCATTTATGACAGATCCGGGTAAAAAAAGCGGGTTGGTATAGATCGGCGCTTTCTCTTCAAATAAATCAAAGTTGGGCGTAAGAGACGCCAAATTCAGATTGGCTTCATAAAATGACTTTATTGTTCCTATATCCTCCCAGTAACCATCAAAGAAATAAGCAAGTACACGGCGTTTTTTTATTATTTCTGGGATAATATCCTTACCAAAGTCTGATTTATTTGTTTCTTCCTTTAATACGTCATTCAACACCTCAAGATTAAATATATAAATACCCATTGAGGCAAGAAGGGTGCGGCCTTTAGCGCTTATACCACGCCTGTCAAAAGCAGATGCTGGTAAAGAAAGAGAATCTATAACCATCTCATCTTTTGGTTTTTCGAAGAAATCAATAACTCGTCCCTGTTCGTCTACCTTTAAGATACCTAAATGGCCGGCATCTTTCCTTTGCACGGGAATTGCTGAGACGGTTACTTCCGCGCCGCTCGCAATATGCATTTTGATGGCCTCTTGATAGTTCATCCGGTAAAGCTGGTCGCCAGAGAGGATCAATGCAAAATCAATATTAGGCTGATTAAAAAAACGAAGGTTTTGACGAACGGCATCAGCAGTGCCCTGATACCAGTTCATGCTTTCCGTAGTTTGGGCAGCTGCGAGGATTTCAATAAAACCCCTGGAAAAGTTATCGAATTTATATGCCCGTGTTATATGTCTATGAAGAGATGCTGAATTAAATTGTGTGAGTACGTAAATCTTATTGAGGTTAGAGTTCAGACAATTACTGATGGGAATGTCTATGATCCTGTATTTGCCAGCAAGCGGGACTGCAGGTTTCGATCTTTCTTTTGTTAAGGGATAGAGCCTTGTCCCACGCCCTCCACCGAGAATTACGGAGATTACATTATCCATTTCTACCATTCGAGAAACATCCTTTGACTATAAAATAATACAGACGTAGTTTAACACAAAATCTGACTTATTCAAGT
The DNA here is from genome assembly GCA_024653795.1 of Candidatus Brocadiaceae bacterium. GTDB lineage: Bacteria > Planctomycetota > Brocadiia > Brocadiales > Brocadiaceae > Wunengus. The sequence continues at coordinate 3,485 of JANLHY010000769.1, forward strand.
CAGATACTATAAATTTATGCGATTTACAATTACCTCAGTAGTCACAGTTTTGTACAATTTGTTTACTGCTTTTAATCTTGCAATTGCCAACTTGATTTGATAGTATTCCATAAAATATTTTCATTAATATACTTGAAACAATTATCTTTTTATAAGGGAGGGGTTGATATCCGGAAAAATCTCTTGGATGTGGCTGATCCAAGTTCATTGTCCCTGTTTTTTGTCGTGGGGTTAATCGTAGGTAGTTTCTTGAATGTCTGTATCTATCGAATCCCCAAGAAAAAATCTCTGGTATCGCCTCGTTCATTTTGTCCAAATTGTAATACACCAATCGGGTGGTATGCTAATATTCCTGTATTAAGCTATATATTCCTGCTGGGGCGTTGTCGGACTTGCAAGACAAAAATCTCAATACGTTATCCACTCGTAGAGTTATTGACAGGGTATATTTTTGTACATCTCTATTACGTATTCATCCAATATAGACACGAATCGCCCTGCATTTTTATTTGTTACATAGCTCTTTGTAGCGCCTTGATTATATCGGCATTTGTAGACCTTGAGTTACTGGTCATCCCCAATGAGGTCACGTTTGTATGTATTCCGCTTGCTCTTGTTTTAAGCGTGATATGTCCAGGTTTGCATGACGCACAGAACACTCTGAGAAATTTTTCATTGACTGGTGTCTACCGATTAGATACGTTAATTGCGTCCATGATCGGGATGCTTGTGGGAGGAGGCATGATATTTCTCTGTAGTGTTTTGGGGAAATGGGTATTTAAGAAGGATGCCATGGGTCTTGGAGATGTAAAACTCATGGGTATGATTGGCGGGATCACGGGCTGGAAATTAGCGGTGTCAATCTTCTTTGTCGCTCCGTTTTTTGGGCTCTTAATGGCCGTTCCCGTGTTGTTATTTAAGAAAAGACATTTAATCCCGTATGGGCCATTTTTGTCGTTGGCTGCGCTGGTGTGTATCCTCATGCAAGATTATTTTATAGGACTTGTCAATGTGTATGTTCAGCTTTTTGTCGTATTATTTTTTGGATTCCATTCATAAATTCCCTCTTGATCAAGGGGATTTATGTTTCTTTCAAAAAAAATATTCTTACAAATTTCTTTACTGTGAAAGGAGGAAAGGACATATGTTAGAAGGACGTGGTGCGGTGCGAGGTCTTTGTCTGGTTGGGACATTAGGGATGCTGTTTGTAGGCACTGGTTGTGCAGAATTAAAGAGACTGCGGCAGGAAAATCAGCAGTTGAGTGAAACCGTATCCGGCATGCAGCAGGAGAATGCAGAATTATCATCAAAGGCAAGCAGGTATGAAGGCGAGGTAAATAGACTTGAGAATGCAAGAAGGGATCTCGAAGCAAAATTAAAAGGCACAGGGGCAACCGTGAGAATAAAGAACGGCGCTGTTTCTGTATTGCTACCGGGCGCGGTATTGTTTGATCCCGGACAAACTACGTTACGGCCCCAATCCAAGGCAACACTCGAGAAGATCGCGGATATACTGAATACATCCGCAGCGGGTGAAATAGTCAGAATTGAAGGCCATACAGACAATGACCCTGTTCTGAAACAAAAGGACAAATACAAATCAAACTGGGAATTATCCGCGGCAAGGGCTGCTGCCGTTCTTCATTACATGGTTGAAGAATGCGGCGTTTCACCCACGAGAGTTTACATTGCTGGATTCGGACAATACCAGCCTTTAGCGGATAATAAATCAAAAGCTGACAAGGAGAAAAACCGACGTGTGGAGTTTGTAATAGTGCCAGGAGGCGGCGGCTAGAGTTTGACATGATTGTAATTGTAGATTACGGGATGGGAAATCTCCGGAGTGTGGAGAAGGGTTTTGAACGGTTTGGTTTTGATGTCAAGGTTACCGACGACCCGACGGAAGTTAAAAACGCAGATAAATTAGTACTTCCAGGAGTGGGGGCTTTTCGAGACGCTATGGACGGCTTAAGGCACAGGGGGCTTTTAGGACCGATTGTGGATTATATCCAATCAGGCAAGCCATTCCTGGGAATTTGTCTTGGGTTGCAGTTGCTGTTTTTCAAAGGTTATGAAAATGGAGAACACGATGGTTTGGGTGTTATTCCCGGCAAGGTAGTCAGATTTAAATTTTCTGAAAATGGAACAAAGGAGAAGTTGAAGATTCCACACATGGGCTGGAATCAGATAAGTTTTCAAAAAGAGG
>JANLHY010000588.1 GCA_024653795.1 Candidatus Brocadiaceae bacterium
TTCCTTAATATGTAGACACTTGTAGTAATTTTCTTAATTTCCCAATCACCCGCAAGCCCTTGCTTTAATTGGCTGGGGAACTAGGATTCGAACCTAGACGAAATGATCCAGAGTCATTTGTGCTACCGTTACACTATTCCCCAGTAGCTGATAAGTCGTATCCACAATGACGCATCGTCAAATCACGCATCATATATACGATGTTGAAAATAGAGATATGAAAAGAGGAATTTTGATAAACTTTACAGGACACAGATTTTCACAGATAAACACAAATAGCAATTTGTAAATCCTGACAATCTGTACTACATCATCTGTGTCCAAAATTATGATGACATAATACAAAATCTTACTCAGCTAGTCAAGCTTGTAAATGTTTATTCAATAACCTATACCCTGTAATTATTTATCGCTGAAATATAAATGTTATAAATACAGGGGAGAAATTGAGCATGGGTGCAAGGGAAATCATATCATGGCAGTGCCGCCCTGTCGCCGGAGTTCGGCTTCCCACTTCCGGGCGTTTGCCTCTTTGCCTTTGTATACAATCCTTACCTATTTACCCCCCTGCCTTGCGGGTAGAAGTCTACGATCCATTTGCCAGGTTGTGTTTGGTGGGGCCGGGCGGACACTTTGGATTTTGGATTTCACCTTTTTTGTTGGGTTCGCTTCGCTTAACCTAACCTACGCGGCTACATGGCTATTTGGATTTAATTATTTCTTTCCATTCATAGATTACATTTGCAGGAATATTAAATACTGAAGGTTCTCTTTCGCGATTCGATTGGCTGAAATAAATTTTACAATCGATTTGTCCTGATTGTTCAATTAAATCTATTATTTCGCCTGATACATAAAAGGTTGCCGTGGTTATTAAACTGCCATTAGCGCCCATTGATGAATTCGTATCAATGACATCTAAATAATATATTTTCCCACCGACATTTGTTTTCATTTCCATATCTTGATTTGCAAAAAACCACCAATATTTTGTTCCGGCTATTTTGAATGAAAGAGTATACGATGAATGATTGGTTATATTATATATTTCTATTGCTTTATTAATTAAATAGAGAGTTTCCAGATATTGTTTTGCTTCTGAGGAAATTCTGGCTTTACTGAGATATCCCCGAATAATATTACTCGTTTGTTTTTCAGTTGAAGAAGCGCATTTATATTGCAGTTCTGTTGATATTTCAATGTATTTTATCTTTTGGTTTAAAATTTTATATTCAAGGCTTTTTAGCTCTTCATTTAAATCTAAAATTTCTTTATTTTTTGATTTGACATATTCAATCTGACTATTTTTGGTTAAAACTTTTTTTAAAATTACCTCTTTAAAGGCCATATTCAGATCTCGTCCGAAGATAATTCTATTTGTCGTGGTATTATCGGTGATGCTTTGAATGGAAGTCTCTTGTGAAAAATTATCGATTTTATTGATAATTCTGGCATAAGAATAATGGATGAAAGTTAAAGAGGGCAAAACAAACAATACTTTTTTAACAATAGAAAGGCCCTTGTTAATATCTACTGGCATAATTACATCTCCTCAAATTGAATTATTTTCCGTCCGCCGCCGTTTTTTTAAGCTCAGAGGCGGGGCAATCGGCGGCTTCCCGATCTAAGTCGGGGACAAGTTTGGCTGCGCTGATCTGCATATCCTTTGAAAAGTGGAATGCCTCGATGTTTTCCTTGATCGCCCTGGCATTTTCTTGTTTTCCCCCCGCAAAATCTCGATGAGCAGTCCGATGTATCGCTGCTCTTCAGGTGAATAGGGATATTCCGGCAAGGCGTAAAGCTCCGGGTGTTCGCTGATCCTGTCGGCTTGCGGCCCGCCTGGATACAGCTCCTCCATCGACACGCCAAGGACCCTTGATATCTCATAAGCCTTGTATAATCCCAATTCACTACCTTGCATTATGCTATCAATCCATCCTCTTTTTATCCCTTTTTTTATAGGATAATAAGGATCGCCCACCTTTTTTGATAATCTTAAATAATTATTTTTCAAGGTCATAGGATTTATTATTAGTAATTACTGTATAATTCTCTCATTACAGCAACCGCGGATTCCATGCTCCTCTGCACCGTCGTGATTCTCGCAATGTATCAAACTATGCTGGCTTTTTGCCAACATGAACTGTAACAATCCCAAGCGTCCTTGCATAAATTTCCACATCCACAAGCCCACATGATTCCATGAGTGTTTTCAATCCAAATCGATTGGGAAATTCTAACACTGAAGACGGGAGATAGGCGTAAGCATTGTACTTACTGCGTGAAATGAGCTTTCCAATCAAAGGAAGTATCTTTTTAAAATAAAAATAATACGTCGCCTTAAATAGTGGATTTGTTGGTTGCGAGAATTCTAATATTACAACACGTCCACCCGGGGCAGTTATCCGCATCATTTCAATAATGCCAGCCCGTAAATCAGATACATTTCTTATCCCAAATGCCACGGCAGAGACTTGAAAATAATTGTCCTGAAAAGGCAAATGTAACGTATCGGCGTCAAGAACTGATATTTTACCGGAAAGATTCTTCTTCCTGAGCTTGTGGTCTGCGAGTTTGACCATTTCATGACAAAAATCGCTCCCAATAACCTTTCCACTCGCATTTAATACTTTGGAATAGGCAATCGCCAAGTCACCCGTGCCGGTGCAGGCGTCCAGGATTTTTGCATCCGGGGCGACATTACTGACCTTCACGGCGAACTTACGCCAGCTCTTGTCAAAATTCAAACTTAACAAGGTATTTAAAAGATCGTATACCCTGGCAATCGAACCAAACATCTGCTGGATGTGCACACCTTTTTTAGTTAATAATTCGGTTTGCGTAATCATGAACTTAGAAAGTCCCCTCTTGGGAGGGGATTTAGGGGTGGGTAAGTCGGTAATTCGTGGATAATCACTGAGTTTCACGAACAAGGAACCCACCCCTTATAACCCCCCCCAAGAGGGGAATAATTCGTGCCATTATAAAATATGTGAATTTAAGTTAAACACGCATAAATAAAATGAAAATTTTGTTGAAGGAAAAACAAATATGTCTGACAAAAACGTAATGGTCGTTGAGGACAATGAAAAAAACAGGAAACTGATGCGTGTGGTGCTCAAGGCAAAGGGATACAATGTAATCGAGGCAGCCACCGGCGAGGAGGCATTAAAACTCTTAAAAAATCAAAAACCGGATATTATCCTTATGGACATCCAGCTTCCGGGCATCGACGGACTTACCCTGATAAAGCAAATCAAGGCAAGCGTAGTTACTAAGGACATCCCCAT
>JANLHY010000595.1 GCA_024653795.1 Candidatus Brocadiaceae bacterium
GTCTTCCTTCCCGTATCTCCTTTGCATACCGATAGATTTTCATTTCCTTTTCATCGGCAGGTTCAATACGCTGTTCTATCGGTACTGGTTTGCCATGAATATCGCTTGAAACAAAGGACATCCTTGCGCGGGTGCAGAGTTTTTCTTCTCCGTTTAACGGTTTACAAAATACCACGGCCTCTGCTTCCAGGGAGGTCTTTCCCACATATTCGACCATGGCCTTGACGGTAATTACATCACCAATTCTTACAGGCTGAAGAAAGAATAAATCCTCGATAGAGGCCAGAAGGAGGGGTTTTTTGGTTAACCGTGAAGCAGCCAGATTCCCAGCCGTTACGATCCAGTTCATCATCCATCCCCCATATAAAGTGCCTGCAGGGTTGGCATGCTGGGGAAAGACGTGATGCAACATTTCTATAACGGTGGATTGTATGCTGGCCATAGAGAAAATTAAACTATTAAACGTATCTGATCCAGAGATTTGCTCTGTACGTCTTGTTTTTTGTAAAGTTCTGCCTGAAAGAATTGGTACAGGGATTTTAGTATGCCCCAATAAATAACGACATACCCGAATAGCCCAATGTAAAAGGTGAAACGTTCTATTATGTTTATCAACATATATCATTCCTTTAAAAATCTTTATCCGCAATTTATCTTTACAGATGAGTCAAGTTTTTATATGTATCAACAGAAGACACAGACTATTAGTATCTTTTCTCTGTGTAATCTGCGGAATCTGTGGTTTCAAATGTTTTTATCGGTCTGAGGCTTCGTCGCGCTAGTCTTTGAAAAAACGAATACATTTGCGAGAAACAAAAAAGGCTTAAGGTTAGCCACCTTAAGCCAAAGGACTCAAAATACTATTTTATGTAGATTTATTATTTTAAAAGAAATGCCAGAGAAGGGAGTTGAACCCTTACCCCCTGTGACGGGGACCAGATTTTGAGTCTGGCGTGTCTGCCAATTCCACCACTCTGGCATAAATAGATTCGTAATAGTTTACCGCAAAGGGCGCGGAGAACGCTGAGAAATAATAAAATAAAGGGGCGAGTCCCCGTAGTTTTTCTGTTTCTTCTCTAACAGTCTCTGCGATCTCTGCGTTCTCTGCGGTGAGCTGAAATGTTACATAGTCCAAACTATTAAAATTAAACCAAATTCTCTAAAATAATGCAACGAGAAAGTATGCCACGATGGCTATGGGCAATAGTTTTAGTTTGTAAAAAAAAGCGACTCGGTAAGAAAATCTCTTAAACAGGTATTTCGAGGAGTATCTTATCATAATTCACGAGCGGGGTTACCTTTTCTCTGCCCTCTTTTGTCTTTTTAAGTTCAAGAAGACCTACTTCTGCAAGGTATTGTACATCGTCAAAGGTGTTTTTAATATCTCTCTTAAGAATTTTTGCAAGTTTATAAATTGAGGGAGGATGCTCTTTTTTTATGGTCTTTAATATTCTTAGACGTTCTTCCGTAAGGACCTTTCTCATTGTTTCAAGATCCTTAAATGAAACACCCTCGTGTTTTTTTACCTTTTCACCCCTCTCCAGTTTTTCACACACTTCTTTAATTTCGTTAAAAAGTTCTGCATCTGATTTGATTGCTATTTTTATGTTTCTAACCCTCATAG
>JANLHY010000600.1 GCA_024653795.1 Candidatus Brocadiaceae bacterium
TTAGCAAAAACCTGGTCTCAAATTTTAAAATTATCTATTGGCAACGAGAAAATCGTCCTCGCACTTTTTCCAAAAAGTGCGTTTTCGTTCAGACACTACCTAACCGATTTGTCCATCTCCGACAAGGAACTTTGCCTGTGCTTCACTGAGTCACGGCAGTTGGCACGAATTAACACGCCATATTCACACACCCCAAAAGGTCATCTATACCTCGTAACTCCGTCATCTCACCTCACGATGATACGCTATCTTTCTACCCATACGGATTGCTCCATTGTATGGGTATAGGTATAAACTTCTGTACAAAGATTAGGCTCGCACAGGTGATATTTTCAATCACTTAGGCATTCCATACTTCAAGGCACGCGTTAGTCTACTTACCTCTCCCAACGGGAGATGAGCGCTCTAACCATGCCTTGCATCGGACGCTCAACCCATCGGCGCTTCGCTTGCTGGTTTCGCGCCAGTGAAGGCAGCCGTTAGACTGAGCAAGGGTTAAACGATGGCCATAACTGATAAGACTAGAAAAGTGCTATGGGGGCGATCAGGCAACCGCTGCGCAATTTGCCGACAAAAGTTGGTCGTAGATCAAACAGACTTAGATGCCGAATCTGTTGTGGGTGATGAGTGCCACATTATCTCCGGTTTACCAAACGGCCCGCGCCATGACTCTTCTATCCCTCCTGATCAAATTAATGAAATATCAAACCTGCTTTTGCTGTGTCGCGTACATCATAAAATGGTCGACGACCAATGCGAGACATATACAACCGAACTGCTAAGAAACATAAAATCAAATCACGAAAAGTGGGTAGAAACAAAGCTCAGAGACATAGAAGAAATACTCCCTATAAAAATAAAACGATTCAAGAATGAAATTCCCAAACAACTCCCTTCAATAAAATCAGGGAAAGATTTATTTAACCTCGCCTCTAACTGCCATGGTTCCTATCAAAACTACAGCGATGATTTGTCAGAAGACGAAGTAGAGACAGTTGGAGGTTTCTTGCAAAACCTTCAAGATTGGATTGACATCGCAGGGGATATGGAACCTATTGAAAAAGTTCGTGCTACCAAATCAATCGATGATGAGATAAAAGAGCTTAACAAAAACGGCTTTCTGGTCTTTGCCGCTGTCGAGAACCAACGACTTGAGGGAGGGGTTGGTGGTCCATCAAGCTTCAAGGTTTTGCATGTTTCCATCATTCGAAACACAGACCCCAGTATTGTTCCCGTGGCTGATGAATCAAAACAATGAAGCACAGTAAGGTCTTGCAATCACACATCAAGTCAAGAGCGAAAGGGGTCACCCAAGACGATTAATATTCTCCCTACCTTTATCCCCAACTTTGTAAGAAACGCCTTTGTTTCCAATGGACGTTCCAACAAGGTATGTTTTCTTAATCCAGGAAAGATGATTATCCTTTTTCTTTCACCCCCACCCAACCTCCCTATCGAGGGGGAGGAACTGATGCTTTGAAATTCATGAACATCAAATTAACCAATGCTAACTAATTCCAATCTGTCCTTGAAGGTTTCCAAAACCTTTTGCCTGATTTTTTGGTGTGTTTCTAGTGTAAGGTGAGGGTCTTTGGAGACGATCTCAAAGGCGTCGCTGCGGGCTTGTTTGAGTATGGGGAAATCCTTAATGAGATCACCAATTAGGCATTTCATGATCAATCGCATGAACTAGTTTCTGTTCTTCTAGGAAACGAGATGCTGATGCTATTTGGGAAATTAATGGGCCTATTCTCTCGCGTGGCAAGTTTTTTATTAATCCTGAAAGTTTTCAAGCGACCTTTCGCTCAATATCTTCAAACTTAACAGCCACTCTCTTGGACACTCCGGGTTCTTGCATGGTAATTCCATAAAGCACATCACCAATGCTCATGGTAACTTTATTGTGGGTAATTACGAGGAACTGAGTGCCT
>JANLHY010000225.1 GCA_024653795.1 Candidatus Brocadiaceae bacterium
TTGCTTCCGGAGAACTTGTTATGATCGTTTCTTCAATGCGGTTATCAACTTCTGTCTTCTTTTCTTCCATCTGCACATCAACTTCGCGAAGTTTCTCTATATCGTTTTTTAATTTTTCGATTGTCTCTTGAGCTGTATGAAGTTCATTTGTAAGTTTTCCTATTTCTTGGTCTTTCATGGAAAGACGGTCCAAGAGGTTGGTGATAGTATGAACTTCATCTGTAAGTTTTCCTATTTCTTGGTCTTTCATAGAAAGACGGTCCAAAAGGTCGGTAATAGTTTTTTCCTTGAATCGAAGTTCAAGGTTGATAGTTTTGATTTCTTCATTTTTTATGGTTAAATCTTTTATATGTGTTGTACAGACACAATTGGTACTGAGAAAAAATAAAGGGAAAAAGAATAGAAAAAAATAGTGTTTCCTAATGTTTGTAATATGCACTTTTTTGTCCTTTATCTGGTATTGTCCTGCTGCTCAATTTAGTTATTAAAAACCGTTATATACTCAAAGCATAATCATAACTACAGGGAAGGGTGAAAAGGAAGGTGCTGCCCTTTCCCACATTACTTTCTACCCAAATATCACCCCCATGGTCAAGCACAATATGCCTTGCAATAGAAAGCCCCAGTCCCGTTCCTTTGATACCGCCTTTTCCTTTGTTATTGACCTGTTGAAATTTGTCGAATATCTTTTTATGACATTCAGATGGTATTCCGATTCCTGTGTCTGATATGCTGACTTTAATGAAAGAATGCACATTATTCATACTGTTTTGTTCTCTAAAGAATTGGGTGACATCGTGAGATTCGACCACGGTTGCTTTTATGGTGATGAAACCTCCCGGTAGGGTGAATTTAATGGCATTGCTTAAGAGGTTATCCATTACTTGAACGATTTTGTCACGGTCTAATAAAATTTTGGGTATAGAATCTCCATTTTCACATTGTATATGGATATTTTTATTTTCTGTAAGGAAGCGTATCTCATCCGTACTCTTTCGAATGACGTCGTGGATGTCAGCGGATTGGAAGTTGTATCTCATTAATCCTGCTTCTACTCGTGAGATGTCTAACAGGTCATTGATCATCATAGTAAGCTGGTGTGCCTCTTTTTTTGTAATATTGAGAAGTTTTATTTGTTGCTCAGATATAGGGCCGGCAATTTTTTCCAGCAGGAGGTCGTTAGCCTCACGGATAGCCGTTAAAGGAGTTTTCAGGTTGTGGGAAATGTTAGAAACAAACTCCGATTTCATCTGGTCCATTTCTTTGAGTTTATTGCACATTTGATTAAATGCCGTTCCTAGTGTACCGATTTCGTCTCTGGCGGTAACTTCAATCCGATAGTCTAAATCTCCATCTGCAATACGGTCAGTAGCATCTTTTAAAATTTTTATAGGAGAGCATACGCTGCGGGTAAAGAAATAGGCGAATATTGCCCCAAACAGGACAGCAAACAAGATGATGATAAGGGATACTTTTGCAGATTTATATCCGATTTTTTGAAATAGTTCTATTTTTTTTATTAATCCTGTCTGTAAGGCAAGGGTTAGCTTATTTATAGATTCGGTAAGCTGGTCGAGTGTTTTTTTTATTTCCTCTTCATAACGGCTGTCAGGGGGGACATGTTCCTCACTACCAATCAGGACAATTTCTTTAGAAACCATAGTAAGATATTTATTATGTAAATCTCTTATTGGATATATAAGTACCTTCTTTTCCCGATTTGGTATAGATTCTTCTATAGATTTAAGTCTCTCAAGAAATTCTCTTTTCTTCTTATCGAAAAGATCCAGAAAGGCATTATCATTTGTAATTACGTATTTTTTCTCGTTTCTAACCTGCTCAAGAAGGCTATCTATCAGTTTTTCACCATTTTTAATAGAAGGGATATCAGTTTTCATAATTGAATCTGTGACCTTGTTGAGGTGGTTGAGACGAAAGATTAAATAAAAACTCATGGCCAGCATAAATAATGCAATGATAATATAACCAAAGACCATGCGTTTCCAGAGGCTGTTTTTTATCATAATTACCAACCAGAATGATAAATTAATTTGTTTCTAAAATTTGAATAAACGAGAACATAAAATGCATGTAATGCTTTATTAATGCATGACATCTCTTTTAAGATTTGCAAAAAGACGATTTGTATAATAGGGGAACATAAAAATGTTAATAAAATATTACCTAAACCACGAATTATTAGCAAGTAAAAAATTACCGGTAATAATTTACATATTGCGATGATATTAAGACTTATGCTATAGTAATTTTTCAAATACTTTCTGACATGTG
>JANLHY010000229.1 GCA_024653795.1 Candidatus Brocadiaceae bacterium
CGCGAAAGTCCTTTATAACAGATTCAGAATCATACTTCTTTCGTGTTTTTTCGTGTGTTTCGTGGGCTTAGATAATTTTGAATTTCATTAACTTGGGCGGTGTTTACGGCGCCCACAGGTACATAAAAGACGGCGTGCCTGACCTGATAAATGTTTTTAAATCAATATTGAGAAGGTTGATAGTACTAAAACTTGAATTGCTGAGTTGTGAGTAAATGTTGTTCTTGTAAGCGCCCGGTCTGTGATATATGATGACCCGTGCCTTCGTGAGTCCTGCCTCTTGTTTTGCCAATGTAATAGCTTCATCAAGATAACCAATCTGGTCGATAAGCCCATATTCCAATGCCTGCTGAGCAGTATAAATTCTGCCATCGGCAAGCGACCTGAGTTTTTCCCTGGTTAACTCCTTTCTGTTCTCTTCAATGACAGATAAGAACCTTTCGTACATATTGTCCAGTACCCCCTGAAATATCTTCCGTTCCTCATCCGTCATTGTTTTCAGTGGAGAACCCATGTCCTTGTGTTCACCCGTCTTGATAGAGGTATCTTTCACACCGATTTTCTGGAGAAGTCCCTCGACACTGAGATTGAGCATAATGACGCCGATACTGCCCGTAACTGTGGTAGGGTGTGCGACAATCCTGTCTGCAGAAACGGCTACGTAATAACCACCCGATGCCCCCAAGTCCATGATACAGGCAACAACCTTGTTGTTTGTTTTCTTTTTAAACTGCTCGATTTCATGATAGATCATATCCGATGCAGTAACCGTGCCGCCAGGACTGTTGATACGCAGGATAACGGCTTTCACATGTTTATCCTTTGCAGCCGTTTTGAGTTCTTCCTTGATACGGGCAACCATATCCGGTTCCCCTGAGAGACTGGCAATGCCGCGTTTTTCCTCCTCAGAAATAATGCCGGAAATTTCTACAATGAGTACCTTCTCTTTTCCCTTCCCCATGACCGTTGTCTCCTTAAGCGGCTCAACGGATGGGACGAGTGAAACAGATATGAAACTACAACCGGAAGTTAAAAATAGACACAGACCTAAAATGCAGGCAGAGATAGTTAAAAAATATTTATCTTTCATGTTCTTCGTGACAAGAATCAATAGCATTTGATATAAATTAGGCGCTTAATAAATTATTTTTACATTTCTAAAAAAATGTAGCGCCGAACCCTTGTGGTCGGCATTTGGCGGGGGATAAACCACCCGCGCTACGCTCCCGACTCGTTCGGGTTAGGTATTACAAGATTTGGTAGTCTCCTGGCGGCGACTGGCAATTTACACCCGTTTGCAATTGTTACAATGTCGACATTAACATAGAGACGCAAAGCACTGCGTCTCTATAAATAATATCGTCATCAGGAGATGACTCCTACAACGCTGTAGCGCGACTTTCAAGTCGCCTGTTTCTGCTGCTTACCTTTTTAGCCGCCTCATGCGAGATAAATCTCGCGCTACAATTACGTAACATTGAAATTCCTTACTATTTAATAAAGAAGGGTTATACAACCGCAACAAGCTGGATATTGAAAGTTAGGTCCTTGCCTGCCAAGGGATGGTTTGCGTCTAACGTTACGTCCGATTCGGAAACATCGGCTACGGTAACTATAATTGTTCTACCTTCCTCATTATGGGTTTCAAGTTAATCCCACTTAGCAAAGGGGGGTAAAGGGGGTTGTATTTTTCCCTGAGTTATTTTACAACCCCCTTACCCCCTTTTTTAAGGGGGATTTTACACTTCACACCACCCAAAAATCCGCTTAAATAAAATGAAAATTCCTATACAATTAAATTACTTATTTTTTTATGGCAGGTCCTATCGTAATACTCTTCCCTCTAATTTTGATATTTTTCATGGCATCCTGGACATCTTGCGCATATTCTACCGGCACTTCAACAAAGGTAAACTTGTCAAAGACATCGATATCTCCGATTAATCTACCAGAAAGGCCTGTTTCCCCGGTAATTGCACCCAAAATATCTCCCTTACGTATATTCTGCTTTTTGCCGACATTGATAAACAACCTCATCATCCCAGGCGCAGCCCCCGTGTCGCCAAAGTCTTCCTTCTGCGCCGATGATTCTTTGCCGTTTTCACCCATAACCATTTTTAACAGAGATGCGGCAATATCCAGGGAAGTATACTCTTCCCCGATCAGCCGTTCAACCCAATTAGTGTATTTACCCAAATGACCTTTATCGATAGATTTTTTCACTTTTTCCAAAAGCAGATTTGTCTTAATTTCTTCCACATCGCTGACAGAGGGAACCTCCTGGAATGTAATTTTTGTCTTTGCGTATCGTTGTATATCCCTTATTTGATAAATATCCCTGCCTACCACGAGGGTAAATGCACGCCCTGTTCTCCCCGCTCTGCCTGTTCTTCCGATCCTGTGCACATAATATTCCTCATCACGAGGCACATCATAGTTGAACACGGCTTCTATATCTTCGACATCAATTCCCCTGGCTGCCACATCAGTTGCAACTAAAATCTCAACAGCGCCTTTTCTAAATTTGGACATGACCCTGTCTCTCTGCGTTTGATTCATGTCACCATGAAGTCCATCAGCCAGGTATCCTCTTGCCTGAAGGTGACCCACCAGTTCATCCACACGTTTCTTTGTATTGCAAAACACCAGCGATAATTTCAGGTCGTAGGTGTCAATCAAACGAGACAGTACTTCTGGTTTTGCCTGCTCTTTAACTTCATAATAAAACTGCTCGATACTGGGAACCGTCAACTCCTTATGTACCAGCTTTATAAATTCCGGATTTTTCTGATACTTTTTCGCCAAATTTAAAATAGCATGCGGCATGGTTGCAGAGAAGAGAATGGTTTGTCTTTGTTCCGGAATTTTCTTAAGAATAAATTCAATGTCTTCCCTAAATCCCATGTCCAGCATCTCGTCCGCCTCATCCAATATGACTATTTTTACGTTATCCAGTTTTAAAGTACGGCGATCTAAATGATCCATGACGCGTCCAGGAGTGCCGATAATAATTTGTACACCTTTTTTTAATCCATTAATTTGGCGTTCTATAGGCTGACCACCGTAAATGGGTAATATCTCAACACCTTTTTTATATTTTGAGAGTTTTTTCAGCTCTTCTGCCACCTGGATGGCCAATTCTCTTGTGGGACACAAAATCACTGCTTGTACTTTCCTGCTTTCCGGATCTACCATCTCTAACGTTGGAATCCCAAAAGCAGCAGTCTTCCCCGT
>JANLHY010000230.1 GCA_024653795.1 Candidatus Brocadiaceae bacterium
TTGCCTCACGAGACAAGATATTTCAGTATTAACGCATCCATCCTGGAGCGATTGTATGGTAAAGAGTCCTGCATACTTAGCATGTGGCATGACAGTACCAGTATCAAGCTGGCGGAAGAGAAGTTGCGAATGAGTGAGATAAAATTCCATACAATATGCGCATCTGCCCATGACGCAATTATCATGTTCGACAATGAAGGCAGGGTTTCATACTGGAACGATTCAAGAAGGCCACCATCCAGCGGGAAATCAGGATGAAGGAATTGAGGGATAATCTGGAGAAATTCGAAAGAAGATATTCGTAGAGACGCCCCGGTGGGGCATCTCCCAAACATACACGGCGCAAAATGACAAGACATCGGATGGTTACGTGAAAACGTCGTGGCAAAATAAAAAAAGAGACATCCCATCGGGTCGTCTCTACAAGAGAATTAAAATTGTTTCAAAATGCGCTGGATAGTTCAATGGATGCAATCATAGTAACCGAACTAAACTCCAGACGGGAAATTGCCCGATCACACCATGAGAACTCTGATGGTACTGGCTATCCCGATGGTTTAAAAGGCGAAATAATTCCAGCTTAAAATGTATGTATAGGAATTTTCATTTTATTTATGGTTATAACTCCGCCATTTATGGCGGAGATTATATCCACAATATCAATACGGCTGGTGTCAATAAAGATTTCTTTGCTTTTTATATTTTCTTTGATATGGCTTAAAATTAACGGTATGATATTACCCTGTAAAAACTTCTTTTCCCCATTTTCATGAGGACAAGTTTTGTAAGTTTTTCTTCGTGTCATAAAAAGTTAAAAGTGTCTAAAGTTTGAAGTGAGCTAAAGTTGTGGATAATAAAGTATTTTCTAATATTGGAACAAAGTAAACCATTAACTTTAGTCACTTTAGACATTTTACACTTTAGGCACTTTGGTTGCGGCTCCGCCGCACTAGGTGTTTTGTGCCCCAGGACTGCATGTATCATTATTTTAACGAATGCCATACTTTTATCCTCTATCAGGGCTAAAGCCCGGTTTGGTTTGTCTCTTAGTCCCCAGCCTGAAGGCTGGGGTTATGGTAGGCTATTCGTATCCATTAAAAGATTCGTATCCGTTCAAAGATCTGGTTTATCCGGAGTTGTCTCTTAGCCTATCTGGATGTTAAGGAATTTCAATCTGGTAGGGGCAATTCATGAATTGCCCCTACATGCAAATACGTCCTCGTGAAAACGGGGATAAGTCCGTTACTAACCCCAGCCTTAAGGCTGGGGTTAGTGGGTACACGCCCTACCGGGGCTTTAGCCCTGATGGCACAGCAACATGAAGTTATTTATTGTCAATCCCTTAGTGGCGAAAAGGTCGCCGAAGGCCTAATTTAACGTTAAGGAATTTCAATTTTGTAGAGACGCACTGCTGTGCGTCTAAAAAAGGTTGACAAAATAGAGACGCATGCAATGAGACGCATGCAATGAGACGCATGCAATGCGTCTCTACATTAACAGCGACAACAGAATAGAGTCGCTGCCGAAGGCAGCCTAATTTCTGAGCAGTTAAGGAGAAACGTGCCTTGCGAAATAGCATTGTTACAAAGATATTTATCTCATTTCTGCTGGTCTCATTGCTGCCCATTGCTGCTCTTATTGCCTATAACGATTGGGTAAACCGACATCTTGTGTACAGCATGAAAATAGAAGAGTTAAAAAATCAGGCAGGCAAAGTTGCCAAGATTATCGATCTCAACCTATCTATAAGAAAAGGCATGATACAGGGCGTATGCAGCAAACACCTGATAAGGGCTGCCGACAAAGAGACAAGCGCTTTTCTTGTGAAAAGTCGCATGAAGAGGTTGTTAAATCATTTTGCTCCTTCAGAATCAATTTTTATCCTCGATACCCATGGAGACATCATTGTCGCAAATACTCATGATGTTCAAACAAAAAATTACAGCGCCTGCGGCTTCTTTAAAGAGGCGATGAATGGTAATGCCTATGTCTCTGAACCTGCCATGGATCAAGGGAAAGGGTACAATTATTATAGTACGCCCGTCAGGAATTATAAGAAAGAAATCATAGGCGTCCTGGTAATGAGGCGTCATGCTGAGGAGCTATGGAAGTTAGTTGAAGAGGAAAAGGATTATCTTGGGAAAGGGAGTTTGTGCATCCTGACAGATAGATATGGCGTGAGGATAGCCCATGCAACGGATAGGAGACTGGCCTTTAAATCCTGGATTAAGCTGGATCCCGGGGTTAAAAAGAATCTGGAGATGGAACATCATTATGGTGAAGATATAAAGGAGATAGGTTTTACGGAAATACCGGAGGTTTCTAAGGTGCTGGCTCAAAATGCAGGGGGTATATTCGTCCACCCGCTGGCAATCAGTACTGAAGCTTATTGGGGGTATTGTATGCCTTTAAAAGAGAAGGACTGGACGCTTCTCTACACAGTGCCCGCCTCTGCGTTTCTGGCACAGGTAAAACATCTGACACAAAACGCCGTCTTTTCAACGGGAGTTGTTTTTATTATCGTTATAGCCCTGACATGGTTACTTTCGACAAGTTTATTACGGCCAATTAAAAGACTGACTCGTGCGGCCAATGAGATTGCCAATGGCAACCTTGACCACCCTGTGACCAATGGATCTCAGGATGAGATTGGTAGATTGATGCAGTCCTTTGATGTAATGAGGAATAAACTCAAGGATTCTTATAAAGATTTGAGGGATGCCAATATTGAGGCGTTGCTCATGTTGGCCAGGGCATGTGAGGCGCGGGATGATGATACGGGCAATCATGTCTTACGCATTAACCATTATTCCACGGCGCTGGCAAAAGAACTAGGTCTGGAGGAGTTATTTATAAAGGAATTAGGGCCGTCAAGTATTTTACACGACGTAGGGAAGATACATACCCCTGATTATGTATTGAAAAAAAAGGGTTATTTTACAAATAAAGAGAGAGAAGAAATGAAAAAACACCCTCTGTATGGTGACAGGATACTCGGTGACAGCGAATTCTTTCATTTAGCCAAAGAGATTGCCCGATGGCACCATGAGAACTTTGACGGCACTGGCTATCCTGACGGGTTAAAAGGCGAGGCAATTCCTATCTGGGCACGGATCGTAAGGCTTGCTGATACCTATGACGCCCTGGTCACTAAAAGATGTTATAAGAGCGCATGGTCTGACCTGCAGGCACACAAACAGATTGTAAATTACAGCGGCACGCATTTTGATCCCTTAGTAGTAGAAGCCTTTAAGCATTTATTCGAAAAGGGAGTCATTCAGGAGATTAAGAATAGGTATACCTGAATAACAATGAATAAGATACTATTAAAAGTGAATAGTACACAGGCCAGACAAAGGATCACGCTTAACTGCCGATGGAGCATAAAGGACGCTATAAAGGTCTTCTTCGCTTATGTTATCCTCATGTTCGTTGGAATGCCGTTAATCATGCAATTCGTCTCTGAGGTCTTCGGCCACGATTTTCTCAGAAATATTGGGCCTCGTAACGTTATGCTCTTCGTTACTCTTTTTATCAACTTATCGGTTTGTTCTTATGTGTTTTACATCGTCCACGTAGAATGTCATCAATCAATTACAGCCCTGGGACTTTCTCTTGTAAACGTATCGAACAACATTAAACAAGGTATAAAAAAATATCTGGTTACGCTTCCCCTCATCCTCCTCGCTGGTTTCATTATCAATTTGATCTCCAGCTATTACGGAATAAATCCGGAAATGCAAGATGTTGTTAAATGGATTTTAGAAGAAAATTCGATCTTCATCTTAATGAGTTTAGTATTCTTTGGGATTATCATCGCCCCCTTGATAGAAGAAATCATATTCCGGGGATTTCTGCAATCGGCATTGAAAAATTACTTCGGGAGACGATATGCTATCGTGATAAGCGCATCCCTTTTCGCTGCTGTACACATGGATATATTTGCCTTTTTTCAAATACTTATCCTGGGAATACTCCTGGGTTATTTGTATGAGAAGACACAAACCCTCCTTGCCTCCGTAGTCATACATATTTTACATAATTCATTAACCCTGGTTTTCTTGCTGTATTTTAAATATTTTTTAAAAGGGAAAATCCCGGTATTTTAATGTATAGGAATTTCAAACAAATGCGCCTCCCCCTTAATCCCCCTCACTGAGGGGGAGACAACCATCTGTCTCCCGATGGCGGGGGTGAAGGGGGTGGCCATCTGTCGTGAAAATGTGTATTTGTAAGTAACCGAAGTCTTAACTTGATTGTATAGGAATTTTCATTTTGTTTATGCGGGTTATAGGGTGGCACGAATTATTCCCCTCTTGGGAGGGGTTAGGGGTGGGTTCCTTGGTCGCGAAATCTCAGTTCGCCCTGTTAGAAAGTTTGGAAGAGGCTTCAAACCCCACCCAAACTGTATTTTCTCAAACTCCGCCCTTTCGGACGGAGACTCCTTTCTAACGGAGTGAATATCTCACGAATTACCGACTTACCCACCCCTAAATCCCCTCCCAAGAGGGGACTTTCTAACTTGTGCACAAGTCATAATGATATTAAACTGATTTGTGCCTTAATAAGAAGTAATTAATATCAGCAGAAGAAAAATACCACGGAGGAACTATGTTTAAAGCCGTAGATGAACAACTAGAAATTATACTGCGGGGAACCGTAGATATTGTAACAAAAGAAGAATTAACAAAAAAATTGAACAGCTCTATGAAAGAGAACAAACCTCTTCGTATAAAGTTAGGTCTCGACCCAACCGCCCCGGATATCCACATTGGAAATGCCATTCCCATCCACAAGCTGCGCACATTCCAATCGCTCGGACATACTGCCATTCTCATCATCGGCGATTATACAGCAACAGTGGGAGATCCTTCCGGAGTCAATAAAACACGCCCAATGATTACCTATGAAAAAGTCCTGGAAAATGCCAAAACTTATCTTTCTCAGGCTGGGAAGATACTCGATTTGGAAAAAACTGAGATAGTATATAACAGCACGTGGTTCGAAAAGATGACCTTTAATGAAGTTATTCAACTCGCTGCAAAAATGACCGTAGCCCGAATGATGGAACGAGATGACTTTACCAAACGTTACAATGCCGGCATCCCCATCAGTGTCCATGAATTCATCTATCCCCTTATGCAGGGATATGACTCCATTATGGTAAAAAGCGATGTAGAATTGGGTGGAACTGACCAGTTATTCAGCTTACTCGTGGGAAGAGACCTACAGAGGGACGCTGGCATGGAACCACAGATCGCCCTGACCACCCCCCTGCTTGAAGGAATCGACGGGAATAAAAAGATGAGTAAGAGTCTTGGGAATTATATCGGCGTAACTGAATCCCCGAGTGAAATGTTCGGCAAGGCGATGTCCATTCCAGACAACCTGATGCGCAAATATTTTGAACTTGCCACGGACTTAAGCATCAATGAAATCAATCAACTCCTTGACGTTCATACCCATCCACGCACAGCGAAGGTGGCCGTGGCAAAGGCTATTGTCCGACGGTATTATACTGACAAGGATGCAGAAGCTGCTGCAGCAGAGTTTGACCGCATTTTCAAAGAACATGCGCTTCCAGACAATGTTCCTGATGTTCAAATTCCACGTGAAGAATTAACGGACGGCAAGATATGGATTACACGGCTTATAGTCCTGTGCGGCTTTGCAAATACCAACAGCGAGGCACGGCGATTGGTTCAACAGGGCGGGGTAAGTATAAACAATGATTCCATTAATGATCCCGCTCTGAACATTGAAATAAAACCTGATATGATCCTTAAAGTGGGAAAACGCAGATTTGCACGAATAGTATTAAAAAATCAGTAATGATTCACCGCCGAGAACACGGAGAACGCAGAGTTACAACCCCATAAATCCCCAGTAATAGTTCACCTGAGGAAAAAGATTTGACAAGCCCTTGACATGTGACTCTCATGTCAAGGGCAAGATAACAGGCCTGCCCTCATGAAAATGGGGGATAGACATGATATAAATTAAATTAATTTCTGACAGGATAAAACAGGATTGCTTTTGTACAGACGCCCCGCCGGGCGTCTCTACCAGTTTTTAATCCTGTTCATCCTGTCTAAGGTAGCTGAACTATTACAATCCCCCTTAATAAAGGGGGAGCAAGGGGGTTGTTATGCGATCTTGGCAATTGTTTGACTGAACGTTCACGAAGAAGCCTCTGTGATCTTTGCGGTCTCTGCGGTGAGCTAAACTGTTATTAAATTTATTGTATAGAAATTTTCATTTTATTTATGCCTGCCTGTGCCGACACGGCAGACAGGCGCAGACAGGCGGGTTACAGGGTGGCATGGACACGGTACAGACGCACAGCAGTGCGTCTCTACTTTGTCCGTGCCTAACAACTCAAGAACTTCAAAATGAAGGGTAGTACAGACAACCCCCTCAACTCCCCCTTTTCTAAGGGGGACTAATTCAAATTCAGACCACCTGAGGTCTGGGATTGTGGGATGATACTGTTTTTTGAATTGCCCTGGATAGGGTCAGGAATTAAATTATCAAAATAGCCATATAATGATTAATATCAT
>JANLHY010000648.1 GCA_024653795.1 Candidatus Brocadiaceae bacterium
AACAACACAGGATTACAAATTCACATACGATCCGGTAGCATGCTTAGGGACGTGTTTTCTGGCTCCTGTTATGATGATTGACGATAGATACTACGGAAAGTTAACTGTTGAAAAAACAGAGACCGTTCTCAAGAGTTATTAAAATATTAAGGAGAATTCACCGTGGAAAAGTTAAAAACCCCTAATGATCTTCAAAACTTAAGGAAATCTCTCGAATCCAAACATCGCCCCGACATGGTACGTATATTTATTTGCACAACAGGATGCAGGGCATTGGGGGCTGACGAAGTATGCAAGGCCTTCAAATCAGAGATTGAAAAGCAATCCCTCAAAGACAAGGTGGAAATTGTTGACACCGGGTGTCAGGGTCTGTGCGCCAGAGCGCCTGTCATGACTATAGAACCAATGGGTATTTTCTACGGCAGGGTGACAGAAACTGATGTCCCTGAAATTATTTCACGAACAATACTAAAGGGTGAGATTATCGAACGACTCTGTTATACAGAAGCTGGTAAACGTACTCCATATATCCGAGATATCCCTTTTTACAGCAAGCAAAAAAAGATGGTTCTGAGAAATTGCGGGACTATCGATCCAAAAAGTATAAACGAATACATACTGAGAGACGGTTATGCAGCTATCTCGAAAGTGCTCTCCAGCATGACGCCTGATGACGTCGTCAATGAGATAAAAAATTCCGGCCTGCGGGGCAGGGGCGGCGCCGGGTTTCCGACAGGAAACAAATGGGAATTCGTCAAAAAGGCAGTTGGAGAGATTAAGTACATAGTCTGTAATGGTGACGAAGGCGATCCGGGCGCTTTTATGGATCGAGCGGTACTTGAAGGCGACCCTCATTCTGTAATCGAGGGAATGCTTATTGGCGCTTATGCTATCGGATCAAAAAAGGGAATTGTATATGTGCGCGCAGAATACCCCATTGCCGTTGAACATCTCAATATTGCCATACAACAGGCAAAATCGCTGGGACTCCTTGGGGAAAATATACTCGGAGCCAGTTTTAGTTTTGAGCTGGAAATCAAAATGGGCGCCGGTGCTTTTGTGTGCGGCGAAGAAACCGCCCTTATTGCCTCCATTGAAGGCAAGCGCGGCATGCCGCGTCCGCGTCCTCCATTTCCAGCGACCAGCGGTCTTTGGGGAAAACCTACAAATATCAACAACGTAGAGACCTTTGCAAACGTACCAATCATCATCCTCAAGGGATCTGAATTCTATAAAGCCATTGGTACGGATACCAGCAAAGGCACGAAGATATTCGCCCTGGCAGGCAATGTAAAAAACACAGGACTCGTTGAGGTACCTATGGGAACTACGCTTCGTGAAATCGTCTTCGATATTGGCGGAGGAATTCCAGGCCGAAAAAAATTCAAGGCAGCCCAGATGGGTGGTCCTTCGGGCGGGTGCGTGCCTGCACAGCATCTTGATCTCCCTATCGATTACGAAACAGTAAAAGAGGTGGGCGCCATTATGGGTTCTGGAGGACTTATTGTAATGGATGACTCCACCTCCATGGTCGAAATTGCGCGGTATTTTATGGAATTTTGTCAGGACGAATCATGTGGAAAATGCGTGCCTTGCAGGATAGGAACCAAGAGGATGCTCGATATCCTGACGCGAATTACCAAGGGACAGGGAAAGAAAGAGGACATTGATCTATTGAAGGAACTTGCCGAGGTTACCAAAAGTGCGTCCTTGTGTGGTCTCGGGCAAACGGCAGCAAACCCCGTGCTCTCTACAATCCGTTACTATCTCAATGAATACGAAGAATTAATCAATAAAAAAGACGCTCCGTCTTCGCCACAAGTGAGCCAGACAACACAAACCTGAGAGTGAATTATGAAAGTACTCCTCATCGGTGCTGGAAAAGGCGGGTCTGCACTCCTGACAATCTTGCATGAAGATAAGGAAATTGAGATTGTCGGAGTCGTCGATAACAACGCCCAGGCTGAAGGTTTGAAGATTGCAAGGCAGTACAACATCCCAACCTATACCCGTTATGAGAAATTAATAAAAAGGGATGATCTTGACGTTATTATCGATGTTACAAGAAATCCCCAGGTACACACTGATATCGAAAAAAACAAACCTGCAAATACCGAGATACTTGGAGGATTAAGCGCCAAACTCATGTGGAGTTTGGTAGAAGAACGAAAAAAGAAGGAAGATGAAATTCAAAAAACTCTTTCCGAACAGAAAGCGCTTTATCATATTGGAATTATGCTTTCCTCCGCAATTGACATGAATGACGTGTTTCAAACCATCGTCAAAAGTGGTTTGGAAATAACAAACACACCGGCAGGGAGTCTTGCTTTGTATGACGAAGAAAAAAACGAACTGGAACTTACAGCCGTACATGGCTTCAGCCCTGAGTTTTCTTTAAAAGCAACACGATGGAAGGTAAGACCAGGCGGCCTTACCAGTAAAATCCTGTCGCAAAGACAACCCGTCGTGGTGCCTGATATCAGCATAGAGTCCTCTATGGATACACGAGTCATTTCAGCTGAGGGCATTCGTTCTCTGGTAGCCACACCCCTTACAACCGGAGACAGGATTGTTGGTATCCTTTATGTTGATGACTATAAGCCACGTGTCTTTACAAAAAGAGACATTTCCATCCTGGAACTCCTGGCAACCCAGGCAACTATTGCTATCAAAAAGGCTAAAATACATGAACAACTGGAACGGAATAATCAGAAACTCAAGCAAACCATGGATTACTTACAGAATGTGCTGGATAACTCTGCCGATATGATTATCACTACAGATATAGAAAATAATGTAGTAGAATTTAACAAAGGCGCACAAGAGATACTTGGGTATACGCAAAGTGAATCCGTTGGGAAACCGTTGCGTGGTTTCTTTGCCAATCCAGATCATTGCAATCAATTATTAGACAAAATCAAGCAGGAAGGAAAGATATCCAATCAGGAAACTCAGTTCGTCACAAAGCAAAACAAGATTATCGATATCAGTATTACTCTTTCTCAACTCAAAGATACATCGGGTAACATGATTGGAACCGTGGGCATTAGCAGAGATATTACCGAGTTCAAGAGGACACAGGCACAACTCGTCCAGGCCGGGAAACTCGCTGGTATAGGCCAATTGGCAGCCGGTATTGCACATGAAATCAATAACCCATTAAGCGGCGTATTGGGATACGCTAAAAGACTTATGAAAAAGGCAGAGGATGAAGAACTCAAAAAGATACCCGGCTTCGAGTCTTTCCCAAGAGAGATGAAGCTGATTGTCGATTCGGCGCTGCGCTGTAAGAAAATCATTGAGGGTCTCCTGAAATTTTCTCGTACCTCGGAGACTGTAAGCATGGCCGTCAATATCAATGAAGTTATTGACGAATCCCTTATTCTATTTGGTAATCAGTTGTCATCACAGAACATCGAGTTGAACAAGATTTTAAGCCAAAACATCCCCACTATTCGGGCTAATCACACGCAGATACAGCAAGTTTTTACCGATATCATCATCAATGCCATACAGGCGATGCCCAACGGGGGTAAACTAACGATTGCTACAAGACCGCTAAATTCCTCTTCAGTTGAAATAGAATTTACCGATACCGGAGAAGGTATCCCAAAAGAATACTTACCAAAAATATTCGAACCGTTCTTCACTACCCGCGAACCTGGCAAGGGAACAGGGCTTGGATTATATATGATTTACAGGATATTACAGGAACATCATGGACATATTGACGTTAAAAGTGAAATTGGAAAAGGAGCAACCTTTGTTATCACACTACCTGTTGCCGATGTTAAAACTTAATGCGTCATTCTGCAACCAAAATTGGAAATTGCTGGTTGCATGTTGCTAGTTGTAAGTTACAAATCAAGATGCAAAGCGATACCTCACAACTTTCAACTTACAATTCATAGCGCAGCATAGCCGCAACCAAAAGACCCCCCTGTATCCCCCCTTCGCAAGGGGGATACAGGGGGGTATAAAAAAAACTTTTCAAAAAAAGAAGTTTTTACAAGGTAATACTATAACGCGTAACTATTTCTAAGGAACTTATATAAAATAAGAAGTTTTTAATACTACATACGATTAAACAGGGAGGAAAAGCCATGGCAGGAGAAAGAATCTTAGTTATCGACGATGAAGAAATCATATGCACGTTACTCAAAGATACCTTGACCGATGCAGAATATCAAGTCGAAACAGTTACCAACGGCATCGAAGGGCTTGAAAAGCTCTTCAAGGGGGAGCCTTTTGACATTCTTATAACCGACATCCGAATGCCAAAAAAGGATGGAATACAAGTGCTTAAAGAAGCAAAAAATCGTGTCCCTGATATAATTACGATTATCATTACAGGGTACCCTAGCATTGAAACCATTAGAGAGGCAAGCGAATACAATGCATTTGACTATATTACAAAACCACTCGATCCCGACGAGATATGCGAATGCATCAAGCGTTCGATCGAGGTACGAAAATTATCAAGAGAACTTAGAGTCCCTGAAAAGCCACCCCGCATACTTATTGTAGACGATATGCAATCGGCCCTGTTTCTCTCAGAGGGTATTTTGCAAGATGAGGGTTATCATGCCGAGATTGCTCAAAATGGACTGGAGGTACTCGACAGGCTGAAACAAAAACATTTTGATATTGTAGTTGCAGACCTCCACATGCCTGGCATGGACGGTATTGAACTTTTAAACAACATCAAAAAATTGGACATCAAGACGCTGGTTATCATCATGACTGCGCGGCCAAGCATAGAATCGGCAATATTGTCTTTCCGACACGGTGCATACGACTATATTACTAAACCTATCGACCCAGATACTATCATCAACACCATCCAGCGTGGATTAGAAAAACGTCACATTGAAATAAATACAGATAAATTATTGAGACGCCTCCATGACCTCCGCCAGCAAATGATCAACGAAAATGCTTCACTTGTTAAAGAAAAAGACCTGGCGAATAGTACCATTGATGCCACTCCGGATGCCATCATAGCCACAGACGAGCATGCTAATATTTGCATCATCAACCATGCTGCAAGAGAGCTTTTGGGCTACAGAAAGGAAGAAATACTGGGGAAATCCGTAGATACACTCTTTGCCGAAAAGAAAAACTTCTTCAAGGGAACAGATTTGGAATTAATGCTAAAGGAAGGCAATGTCTACAACTATTCACTTACCTGTATCACAAATAAAGGCACTAAAATCAAGACGACCTGGTCGGGTGCCCCTATCCTCGATAAGGATGAAAAGATAAAAGGAGTTGTGGGAATCGGAAGAAAATAGTATAATATTTTCGATCGAAAAATTTACATTAACACAAACAATAAATTTTTTTCATTTATAGCAATTGTTTGTGCCGATACATAACTAAAAATATTATGAGAATTATATCTATTACTGGCACAGCAAGCAGCGTGGGAAAGACGATTGTTGCCCAGTTCTTACTGAGACATTTTGGGGACTTATCAGCTTTAAAAATCACGACGAAACACGAAGGCAACTGCCCCAGACACTCCTACTGTGATGTGTGTGAAACAATGACACTCCCGTATAAAATTACGGTTGACCCGCTACAAATCGAGCAGGAGGGCAAGGACACGTCTCTTTTTAAAAACGCCGGCGCCCAGAAGGTAGTCTGGCTGCAAACCCATTCAGATCATCTCGAAAAGGGCATTGAAGAAGCATTAACTTACTTCAACAAAAGTGATTCAATCCTGGTGGAAGGCAATAGCTTTCTGCACACGCACAATGCCGACCTCTGTATCATTGTCACCACCCCAAGAGAGGCTAAAATCAAGCGTTCGACAAGGCAAATTATACCCAAGATAGACCTGGCAGTGATTAACAAATATGCCGATGACCACACGGATGACATCGCGAAGGCACGGGAAAGGTTGCATATGATTGGTTGTTATGCGCCTGTCTTCGTTATAAGCCCGCTTCAGAGAAATTACAGCCTAAACAAGGTTTTTCTCAACCACATCAAAGAAACAATTGGACAGCCAGCTCAATCTTACAGCAAATCAGTATAAAAACCCAACGTGGAACTTATTCCGTTTAAGTCCCCCTTAAAAAAGGGGGACTTCGTCGTGAGCTCAGTCGAACGATTCAGGGGGTTGTTTTTTTTCTGGGCTATTTTACAACCCACTAACCCGACTTTCGCAATTCGAGGCGAAAAACGGTTATTTTTAGGCATGAAACGCCCTGAAACCCTTGATTTTAAAGGAGTGAATTTCCAAAAAGGGC
>JANLHY010000649.1 GCA_024653795.1 Candidatus Brocadiaceae bacterium
GCTCCATTGTATGGATATAGGCACAGACTTCTGTACAAGGATTAGGCTCGCACAGGTGATATTTTCAATCACTTAGGTATTCCATACTTCAAGGCACGCGCCTACTCTATCAATCAGCTTCTCATTGTGAGACACACGGGAATTTGGATCCATCATTTGCTGAATCTGCGCAACAGCCTTCTCCAAAGAAACGCTAGGCAAATCACCAGTTTTCGTTCTTCTACGCGATTTGTTATTGTTTCGTTTCAATTTCGTCATCGAACACCCACTGCACTTGATATCTATACTATAGAAAATGTCTGCTGTCTTGTAAGATTAACAAAGTTATTAACAAGTTTTCTTTAATTTCACAAATAGTACAGCGTAAGTCAAAGAATATTTGACATAAATATTGACATATAAATTTTCACTACTATAATTCTAACTTGTTAACATTACCAATTGAGTGATATCAAGAAAACAGGATAAGTACCAATGATTAATATCCCTATAGTAATTCTGGGGACAACATACTTAATTTTAGGAATCTTCACTTTTCTTTTGTGGTCTCTTCGGTCAGAATTTCCGTGTCAAATCTTGACAAGTTGTCCGGAATGCAAAATTCAAAAAATCAGGTATTGATATTACAGGACTTATGACACGAGAATTTGTTGATATGACTATTTTCGGACCGCCTGTTGATTTGTGATTTCTTATATTATAAGGTTATCTCATATGCCTTTTGGCTGCGATAACCCATTTTATATTATGACACAAATCTTTCCAACGAAACCAAGGTATCTGATGCATCAAGGTTTCCTTTTATTCCGGCATCCAAAAAGAGATTCATGGTCTCAATCTGACTCAGTTTGAGTAATCTGGCTGCCTCTCTTAGCGTCACTTTGCCTTGTTTGTAAAGATTTCCTATGTAGGTTTCAAAACCTATCCTTATAAGCTTTCTCATCGCAGTTGATTCTTCAATCTTCTCCTCTTTCTCGACCAGTTCAATGGCAACCATCATATCTTTGGGTATCCTAACCCGACTTTCGCAATTCGAGGCGAAAAACGGTTATTTTTAGGCATGAAACGCCCTGAAACCCTTGATTTTAAAGGAGTGAATTTCCAAAAAGGGC
>JANLHY010000652.1 GCA_024653795.1 Candidatus Brocadiaceae bacterium
GCCCTTTTTGGAAATTCACTCCTTTAAAATCAAGGGTTTCAGGGCGTTTCATGCCTAAAAATAACCGTTTTTCGCCTCGAATTGCGAAAGTCGGGCTAACATCAGGAGATGAGATTAGCGCTGCCTTTCATGGACTTCGTGAGCAGTTGAACAAAATGACACGATACCTTGATTCCAGCAAAGAGGAAGCTGGTAACAGCGCCAAAAAACTTCAGTATATTTTATCCATTACGGAGAATTTCGATATCATTTGTGATGCTCTTAAACGGATAGCCTATATTCTTCAACATTTGAGCATTTTCACTTTAATTGAAAATGCGCATCTTGGTATGAATGAAATCGGATTCAATATCTTGTCAGATAATGTTAAGAGGTGTGCAAAACTTATTGATACAAAATCTTCTGATATCATGGATCACTCCAAATCCCTGACCATATTAGTCCAAAATGCCCTTTCCAGAATACAGGAGTTATCGAATCAGCAGCAGAATTCTGCCGTAAATATGTTGAAGGATGCGCATTCGAGTCTGGAATCAATAACCAGCCTGAACCGAAAATCTTCAGAAATTTCCGTCCGGATTGCGACCCGCTCATCTGGAATTTACCAAAACATCTCCGATGTGGTGACTTTGCTGCAATTTCACGATATTACCCGACAGCGAATAGAGCATATCGGAAAGACACTGGATTGTCTCCAGGAAAGACTCCAGGAATCGGGTCAACATACCCCCCCCCGAAAAAATTCATAGCATGGATAGGCGCTGTCTGTGAGACTCAATCGTCTCAGCTTCTGCATACGAAAGACGATCTCGTAAATGCTGTCGACTGTGTGACCAA
Source organism: Candidatus Brocadiaceae bacterium (assembly GCA_024653795.1). Taxonomy (GTDB): domain Bacteria; phylum Planctomycetota; class Brocadiia; order Brocadiales; family Brocadiaceae; genus Wunengus. The sequence goes on from JANLHY010000652.1 coordinate 838, forward strand.
AAACCTCCGGGTCATATCCAAAAACGTAAAGGACATGATAGGTGAGACGCAATCCCTATCAGGTTCAACCCATCAATCAGGGACTTCATTCCTGTCGCAGGTAGAGGAAGGAATCAAAACCGTCATCCATTCGCTCAGTGAGAATATCAAAAGAGGCAAAGAGATATCTGCCTCTGTGAGCAGCGCCGTTAACGGTATGGAAAAATTTGTGAAAGAAATCGAAGAGATAGGCGCTGATATTGAACTCATCGCATTCAACGCCCAGGTGAAGGCCAAACGTGCAGGAGAAGAGGGAAAAACACTTGGAACCATCGCCGAAGAAATCCAAAAATTGGCGGTGGAAGCCGGGAATTACACCGCGGTCATATCGGAAAAACTTAAAGCTATTGCTTTTGATACTGAAATATTTCATGCTGATACAGATTCCATTCTGGGTAACCATAAAACCGGGGACACAGGCATAGCAAACATCTTCGAAGACCTGCTGAGTTCCATTCGCCGAATCAATGCGGAGTTTATTGCCCTTTTAGGACGTGTAACAGAAAGTGGGCAAACGCTGGGGGAAGAGATCGAGACGCTTGCAAACCAGATCATATTCCACAAAGAGACGGCCCGGACTATCGACTGCATTTCGGATGAATTTGACGGGATAGCAGCCCACGCCCGAAAACTTGTCCCTTCCTCATCAGCGCATAACAAAGCCGCCAGACTTGAAATACAGGCCCCCCACTATACAAAACAAAGTGATTTGATTCATCATACCATACAGATTGACCAAGTGGTTCATCCACCTGTGGCGCTGGCTTCTTCTAAACTCACAGGGAAGAATATCACGATATCAGATGCCAAGGATGCCGGAGAAGTGGATTTTGGCGGCAATGTTGAACTTTTTTAGAAATATTTGAAAGGGGGCGAAGAGGAAAGATGTTGAATTTTACCGTAGAACAACCTGGCGCTGTGGGGGCGCTGGCATTAGAGGGAGAACTGACGATCAGCCGCGCCGGTGAACTGAGGGCGGCATTGATAAATGCCCTGGATAAAGTCAGCCATCTGCAGTTAAATTTTGGAAAAGTGACGGATATCGACCTCTCGTGCCTTCAGCTCATTTGTTCAGCTCATAAGACCGCTGCGGGTATGAAAAAACGACTGACTGTTACCGGCAACTCAGAGACATTCAAAAAAGCGATGGAAGAAGCGGGCTAGGGTCACATTAAGAACGACATATTAAATTAGGCTGCCTTTGGCAGCAACTTTTAAGCTCCCCTCTAAAAAGAGGGGCCGGGGGTGTGTTACGGCAAAGTTACACACCCCTTTATCCCCTCTTTTTAGAGGGGAATCACAAAAGATTGAAATTCCTGTACATTAAATTAGGCCTTCGGCGACTTTTTCGATGTAGAGCGAAGAGGCTCTTCGCTCTACAAACACAACTTTGAAATTCATATACGTTAAATTCGCCAGGTGCAATTTAGGGCAGGAGGGTATGTAAGATGGTAAAAAGGATCATGACGGTGGACGATTCCGCAAGTATGCGGCAGATGATTACTTTTACGCTCAGGGACGCAGGCTATGATGTTGTCGAGGCAGCCGACGGCAGGGATGCCCTGACCAAGCTGAATGCCTCGCCGGTACATATGTTGATCAGTGACGTAAACATGCCGAATATGAATGGCTTTGAGCTGGTTGGTCAGGTAAGAACAAATCCTGCATACCGGTTCATTCCTATCATAATGCTGACCACAGAGTCGAACGATTCGAAAAAACAGACAGGAAAGTCGGCAGGCGCTACGGGCTGGATTGTAAAACCCTTTAAACCAGAACAACTCCTTGCCGTGGTAAAGAAGGTGTTGGGTTAGAGTTTTAGAAACGGGGGAATGACACGAGCAGGCAAAGTTGCCGAAGGCCTAATCTAATGTATACAAATTTCAATCTTGTAGGGGCAATTCATGAATTGCCCCTACATGCTACATGCAAATAAAAATAGTCGCCGAAGGCTTAATTTAATGTTCAGTAATTTTCTCGTTCCAATGCTCTGCGTTGGAACGTAATTTATTAGACGCTGAGCGTCTCGTTTCCGTTCCCACGCGTAGCATGGGAACGAGTTAAGTTGCCAAAGACCTAATTTAATTGTATAGGAATTTCAATGTTACGCCGTAGGGGAGAACCTTGTGTTCGCCCAATCATGAACAAGGACAAAAGCCTTGAATTGTGCAAGGTGAGGGCGAACACAAGGTTCTCCCCTACACGCATGTTATAAATAAAATAGCGGCCAAAGGCAGCCTAATTTAATTTTATTACCCACGATAATTGGAGGCTATTATGGCACAGATGGACAAACATAGAGAAACGTTTAAGGAGGAGGCATACGAACTCCTCGGAGAGCTTGAAACCTCACTGATTGATCTCGATGAGTCCCCTGATAATACGGAACTTATCGGACGAGTCTTCCGGGTAATGCACACAGTCAAAGGTTCGGGCGCTATGTTCGGATTCGATGATATTGCGGATTTTACCCACGAGGTTGAGACAATTTACGATCTCGTGAGGAATGGAAAAATGGCCGTTACCAAAGAACTCATTAACGTTACGCTTCTTGCCCGTGACCAGATACGGGTAATGCTCGACGCATCTGGCGGGAACAATCCGGTAAATGAATTACAAACCAAGAAGATACTCGGATTATTGAAAAAACTGGTTCCGTCCCCGGATGAAGATGTTGAGGCGCAAAAGCCAGCAAAATCTCCCCAAGCCTGCGTTCAGGGGAAAAATATTACCTGCAGGATTACCTTCCGTCCACAGAAAGATATATTTATGAACGGAACGAATCCCCTCTGTTTATTGAGCGAACTCCATGCGCTCGGTAATTTCAGGATTATTGCTCATACGGAAAATATACCCCCATTGGAAGAAATAACTCCGGAATCCTGTTATACGTATTGGGATATTATCTTAACTACCCGGCACGGGATCGACGCCGTCAAGGATGTGTTTATATTCGTTGAGGATAATTCTGAGGTGGATATCAAAATTGTTGATGAACAGAGCGGTTTGAATAACGAGGATACCGGCACCAAGAAACTCGGCGAGATACTGGTTGAACGCGGCGATATACATCCGGAAGACCTTCAAAAGGCGCTCGACACTCAGAAACGAATTGGAGAGCTTCTGGTTGAGTCTGGATTGGTTACGAAGGGCAAGGTCCAATCTGCGCTTGCTGAGCAGCAGCAGGTAAAGGAAGTACGGACGAAACACCAGAGCGCCGATTCGACATCCAGCATCCGCGTGCCTGCGGCCAAGTTGGATAAATTCGTGGACCTCGTGGGGGAGTTGGTAATCACACAACAGCGCCTCAGCCAGGCGGTAACGGGTCAGTGTAATGCCGAATTAGCGTCTATCGCAGAACAGGTAGAACGGCTCACCATGGACCTCCGTGACAGCGCATTCAGCGACCGCATGCTCCCCGTCGGGACGCTATTCACAAAATTTAAACGGCTTGTTCATGACTTGTCGAATGAGATTGGACGGGAGGTCGAGATGAACACGGATGGCGCTGATACAGAACTCGATAAGACGCTGATCGAACGACTCAACGACCCCCTCGTGCATTTGATTCGCAATAGTATAGATCACGGTATAGAACCGCCAGAGATTCGTGAGGCTGCCGGAAAACTAAGGCGCGGCACAATACACCTCTCTGCAGTGCATTCAGGATCAAATGTCCTGATACAGATCAGGGATGACGGCAAGGGGTTAGACCTGGAGGCGATTCGCAAAAAGGCGCTTGAGAAGGGTATGATTGAACCAGATGCGGAATTATCGGAGAAGGAATGTATCTCGTTGATCTTAGCGCCAGGATTTTCAACTGCAAAAAAACTTACCAATGTGTCAGGACGCGGTGTGGGAATGGACGTGGTAAAAAAGACCATAGATGCGCTTCGGGGAACGATAGAGATTAATAGCCGGTATGGGAAAGGGACAACAATTACTATAAAACTACCGCTCACCCTGGCGATTATTGAGGGTCTTCAGGTAGAGGTTGGTGGAGAGCATTTTGTGTTGCCCCTGTCTGCGGTTGAAGAGTGCATAGAGCTGACGCATGAGGAAGCTTCGAGGTCAAGGGGGCGGCGTATAGCAAACGTTCGCGGTGAGATCGTGCCGTACCTCCGTCTCAGGGAGTGGTTTTTAATCGATGGAGAATCCCCCGGTATCGAACAGATCGTTATTACGAGGGCCGACGGCCGCATGGTGGGCCTCGTGGTAGACAGGGTCGTGGGAGAACATCAAACGGTAATCAAGGCGCTTGGCAAGGTTTATTGCCATATACAGGGTATTTCCGGGGCGACGATACTAGGCGACGGGCGTGTGGCGTTGATCCTCGACGTCCTTCAATTAATACAGGATGCCGAGTCTGCCGCCGCAGGCAATGCCGTTACATACGAAAAAGTTCCGGTGCTGTCATGATAAACGATAGTAACAGTTTTGTTTTTTGAAAATTTCCTGTAATGATGCGGTAATCATGCAATGTAGGGGTAATTCATGAATTACCCCTACATACTGTCACGAAGGCATTTTCAACTATTAATGTTTTCAAAAAACAAACCTGTTACCAGACTATTAGTTCCTCCCCCTGTCCCCCTCCGTGAGGGGAGAAAGGGGGAGGGGGGAGGCCAGGTGGGGGTGAAGAAAAAAGTTACTCACCCTCCCCTTGCCCCTCCCATCAAGGGAGGGGAATATCGAGCCGCCGAAGTGCTAATTTAATTGTATAGGAATTTCAATGTTGTTGTAGGGGCGAACCTTGTGTTCGCCCAATCATGAACAAGGACAAAAGCCTTGAATTGTGCAAGATGAGGGCGAAC
>JANLHY010000679.1 GCA_024653795.1 Candidatus Brocadiaceae bacterium
CTGCACAGGAAGTACTCCTGCCCTGTTAACGTCTACGCCAAAATTTTGTTTGCACCGTTCAGGATCAGAGAGAACATCTGCACCTATGCTTAATCCAACCCCAGCATACTGAACAGTCATTACTGCTTGCGGAGCGGGGGCTGGAATTGCTTGAGGAACGGGAGACGGTGATGGTTGAACAGAGGCAGGAGGTTGTACCTGCCCTTCAATTGTTGGAGCCGCTGGTACTGGTTGTGCCGGAACGGCAGAATACTGCGGTCTTGCCTGCAACGGATACGATGAAGCCGGCCTGACAGGAACCGGTCTTGACTGATAAGTAGCACACCCACCCACCAAAAAGGCTGCTGACAATGTATAAATATATACCTTATTTCTCATATCTTCCTCCATCGATTAAGTAAGAAGTACATTAATTTCCAATCACTAATTTTGTGAATTATACAATTTAAATAGGATATCGTCAAGGTGATTTACATAAAGAAGGAAGTAATGGGATCACATTGACATCGTTCGTCAACGATAAAGATTTGGCCCTTATAACTCCTTCTATAGGTGACCCATACTATTTCTATATTATATCATTGTAATTACAGAAAGCTTGATATTATAATAATTCAATGCCACAAGTTTTTAATTGGAAAGGCCATAGGTTCCATTTCTTTTCAAATGAAGGTTATCCATTGGAACCAATTCATATTCATGTTCGAAAAGGTCCAAATAGAGCAAAATTTTGGATTAAACCATTTGTTAGTCTTGAGTATAATCATGGATTTTCAAGTAAAGAATTGAACGAATTCAGAAAAGTAATAGAAGAGAATAATCAATTAATAGAGGATAAATGGAATGAACATTTTAACATTTGAAGCAAATGCAACAAAAGTTTGGTTTGATAAAGAAAATATGTGGATTGTTTTAACAGATGGAAGGCAACTATCTGTGCCTTTAGTTTATTTTCCACGTTTGTTAAATGCAACTCCTGAACAAAGAAATAATTATGAGTTAAGCGGAGTCGGCACAGGAATTCACTGGGAAGAAATCGATGAAGATATTAGTGTTCCAGGTTTATTACTGGGAAACAAAGATTTGGCGTATTATAAAAAAAAGATATAACAAGCTGCTGTCATATCTATGGAAAAATAACTAATGAACGACCTATTCATATGCTCCATAAAGAAAGAAAAAAGGGCAGTAATTGGGATCAAAATCTTTCACATTGACTGCTAGTCCATTGCTATCAATGGAGTAGGGTGGATTAAGCGAAGCGAATCCACCAATCTGGTCGTATGAAAAAAAGAAGGTGGATTTGGCGTAAATGCCGACGCCTTAATCCACCCTACCTAACTAATCCCATCTTATATTCCACTCTTTTCTTCTATATCTCCCCTCTGTTAATCTTACCACACCTTGAAATAGACCCAACTAATCCCCAGATAAACATACCAAGCCCAAGAGGTATGCCTATTACCATACCAAAAAAAGTATAATTCAGTATGATTCCAAATATATACATGCAAAGTATGAGTACCCCAATTCCTACAGCCCTTGTATACATATGCCCGGCACCCGGCCAAAAGAGAGATAATATAACGGTGACAGCCATGGACTTAACTCCTAATGCCCCTACAATGGTACTTCCTCTTTTTACTACCTCATCATAACTGTCTATGATATCCTGCTCAGCGTACCCCTCCTTTTTTAGTTTCTCGACTAACTCATATCTGCTAAACTTACCACGGGTTGCCATGATATGATTAACTAATTTCAAATCTACTGCCATTTTTTACCCCCTTTCTTTTATAGCATTATTGCTTTCTGCAAAATTACTAACTTGTGTAAAAACTATAAAGGCAGTAATGGGGTCACCCATCAAATCTTTCACATTGACATCGTTCGTCAACGATAAAGATTTGACCACCCCTAAACCTCTCTTCAAAGCTTTTACTCTCTTGATACCATACCATCTGTGAGAAACCGATACATCCTACTACGCAAATTAATAAGATTATTTTCATGTTCCTAATTACCCCACAAATCCAGTATCAATGTTAAATTAAGCGAAGTTACCAACCAATGACTCCTCGTTTGCCTTGTTTAGTGATTTGCTTTTCTTCCTCCCAAACTGCAAGCCCATTGACGTCAGTCAGAGATAACTGGAATGCGTATGTAACCTGACGGACGTCGTCTTGCCTATCTCGCTTTTCAATAATCTTGCCGGAAAGCGTGAAGTTGGGCATGCGTTGAGGTTCTTTTTTATCAGCATAAAATTCTTTTTCCTGCTGAATCCCCTTGGCCAGAGGGTCTTCTGCTATTCCACCAATCCCCATGGTTGTAGTAGTCAATGCCTTCCCGCTTTGGTTAAGGGCAACGCGGATCTTCTTTATCAACAGGTCGGTGTCAATCTGCTGTGTTGTATTGTTCACAATACGGCTGATAGCGAGCATTGCAGGCTGTATCTGTGTTTTATCTAATGCACCAGAAGCCAGAAGGGATTTGATCATGTCTTCGGCGGCGTAAGAGAAGTCCTGGATGTTTATATCGGTGGTGACTATGGTGCGTGGGCCGGTGGGTTCAACATACTGTGTATGCGTGGCGCAGCCGCCAAAAAACAATAGTGGTGGTAAGAGCAAAAGACAATATTTTGAATTTTTTCCCATTTTAATTTTCGTCCTTTCTGAATATTTTTAATTTTTCCGTACATTTTCAATGAATTTTACACGAAAATCCTTTGCGGTTGTTGTTGGAGCAACGGCGGTGATTGTCAGGGTCTCTTGTCCCTCGATTTGTCTGGGAATCCAAACAGAAGTCGGTGTATTTACCAACATACCATTCATATCAAACCACTCGAAACGATAACTGAAATCCTGCATGGAGTTCTTCTGGTTCAGCACCTCAATTTGTACCTGCAAAAACCCACCGGGTGTTATGCCTTCGTTAACTCCCACGATACTGACTTTTCTTTTTAAAGTATCATCGGTGATAACCCGTTTATCTGCAACCATCTGCTTTGTTCCAACAGGAGTTACACGCTCAACGGTATTAACAGTAGTGCATGATGAGAGCATGGCAATGCCTGCTATAAAACCTACCAAAAATAATGACTGACTAATTATTTTCATCTTATTTTTTTACTCCAAAGTTTTATGAGTTCTATAAAAAAGAGTTTTGCTTAAAATCTCTTTGTAAATTTGTATCAATTTTCGAATTATTTATTTTTCATGGCACTCGATGCAATGAAAATAACAAATGTAAAATCTCCTAATTTTTCTATAACTGGTCTATCTTTTATAATTAAAATATCTCCTGCTCTTGCAGAAAAAACAGAATCAGATTTATCTTTTGGAATTCCTATTAATTGAGCCTCAATTTCGTCTGAAAGTGGGTTCTTTTCTCCCAACTGACCAGGAGGTAGAGCACGAAAAGTAATATATTTCATTTTTTCATATTTATTTATTGTTTTGGAGTAATTACTTCCCTTTCCAGTTGCAACGAATTGTACTTCTGTTGTTATATCGGTATTTACATAATCTTCTGCAAATGCAGGTTCCATAACCTTAGCGAATGGTACAATTTTAGTTTCTTGCTGAGGAATTTCTTTGGATACTGTATTTTCTGGAGGAGTCAAACTTGTAATTCCCTGTGTTTCGGTTGTGTATGAGATCGAAATGGCTATACCAATCAATAAAACAGTCAGTAATAGTTTAGTATTTTTCATATTAACTCCTGTAATTAGTAGTTATTTAACCGTGTATCTTTTCTAAAATCATCGGGCAAATCCGTATCATTCCTTAAATAATCTATATCTTTATATCCCCTATCAACAGCTTTCTGGAGAGCATCAAATGCTTGGTCTTTATCTCCCTTCCTTGCATAAGCATAAACCATTTGAATATAAGAACCGGGTAACTCTGGTCTTAACTTACTTGCTTTAGTCGAATATTCAATCGATAAATCAAATTCATTTAACATAGCGTATGCACCACCTAAGTTTCCACAAGCGAAAAAATCTTCAGGGTCGGTCTCCAGCGATTTTTTACATTTCTTGACAACAGTATTCCAATCTTTTTTTTCAAAATCCTTATGTATTTCGCTATGTAACGCTGTATCTACAGGTGATTCTTGCTTTGTAATGGTACTCGAGAGACTCTGCTGTTTTTTTACTTCGTCTCGTGCTAAGAATCTTTCATATTCCTTATGTATTTCGCTCCGCTTTAAAGAACTCACTATGTCTACCATTTGAAAGCGGATTGCACGGGTCAAATCGCCCTGTACAGATTCGTCTGTAACAAATCCCAACACATCCGCAGCTTGAACATTAATGGTTGTATTGTCTTTCCCTTGAGGTATTACAAATATAGTTATGAGGGACATCCCTTTTTTCCCTTGTATTTTTCCTTCCTTACCATCGGTTGGGCGCATTATCTTATTATAGTTCACTTGGAATAGTGTTGGGTCATCTTTTAGCACTTTTAATAGTGTATCCCAAGCAACCTGGATATTTATATGAATGGTAAAACCTGTAGCCCAATGACTATCACTCAAAGCGCCAGCACCTCTAGTTCCAGCACACCCTAAAAATAAACAAGAAATTGACCCAAAAATTATCAGTATTCCAACTAATTTGTGTGTTTTTCTTATTTTTTTAAACATTTTCATTATTAGTTTTCCTTTCCCTGCCCGTAAAGTGTAAAGGAAAAATCCAGAAGATTTGGTTGCGTTATAATTAAACTCAAAGGTAAAACTAGCGTTGCATAGCATCCAAATAGTGGGTTCAAGTTGCAAACTTGAACCCGCAAAGAGTTGTTATTGCCCAAAATTATATTGTGCAAATCGCTTTAGTATCAGAACCCACCCCTAACCCCTCCCAAGAGGGGACTTTTCTATTCCCCTCCTTGGAGGGGTTAGGGGTGGGTAATATTGGTTTAATAACCTTTTACAAATAACTATCCAATCGTGGATCATTTCTGAAATCTTCCGGAAAACCTATATCATTTTTTAAAGTTGTTACATTGTAACCCCGATCAATTGCAAATTTTAAGAATTCAAATGCTTTATCTTTGTCTCCCTTTCTTGCGTAAACAAAGGTAGTTCCAATGAATGGTATTGCGCTTGATGAAATAAGTTCGTTTGTTTTTTTAAAGTATTGAATTGACAGTTCAAATTCGCTTAACATTGCATATGCCAGACCCAAACCCACATTGGCAAGAAAATTTTCAGGATCAATTTCTATCAGTTCTTTCCCCGTCTGAATTACCATATTCCAGTCATTATTATCCACCGCATTACCTTGCTTTGTAATCAACGGATTTATTTTTTCAAACTTTGCTTTCCCTAATTTAATAATTCTTTCTCCTTCTATTTGTACAGTTATATCTTCTGCAGGTAATCTTATCATTGCTTTTGAATATTGTTCTTCGTTTTTCTTGATTTGTTGTCCAGCTTTTAAGTTTTCTATTTTGTGTTCTTCGTTAGGAGTTACAGCCTCGCTTTTCTTAGTTGGCTGTGCTGGCACATCGGGTGATTTTTCTTGAGGTTCTTGGCTATCTGTTGCACCTTCAGGCTTTTGAGTTGGTTGCTCCTCTTTAGCAGGTGCTGGCTGCTGTCCGGCAACCGGTATTACAGCTTCTTGTTTCACAGGTTCTTGTTGAGTTGTATCTTTGGATACCAAAGCTTCAGGAATGGTAATTTCTTTTGCTTCTTTAGCTTGTTCTGCTTGCTGTACTGGCTGTTCAGGTTTTTGAGTCTCGACGGTGGCAGTATCTTTACTTGCAGTTGTTTCAGAAGGTATTGTCCCCTTTACTTCATCCTTTAGTTTGAATTGCGTTACCAGTAAGGGACTATTCCGGTTAACGGATTTTGCCCATACTACATTGACACCACCTTCGTATATGACTACCGGTGTTTTCCGCCCTGAGTACGGAGGTTCCAACTCAATTTTTCTATCGGCCGGTGTGGGAATGCGGCAGAAATGGAACTCTTTGGGCAATGTCGTCCATGTCCTTAAGTCCGCCTGGTTCATCGCCACCTGGTATATAGCGCCGGCAATTAATACTGCCAGACCAGCGCCAGTGTTTTTCTTCCCGCCTTTTGTTACACCGGCGTATGCTCCATAGGTAGCGCCTGCCTTTATTGCGGATGCAATGAGCGTCTTCGTGATAATAGTGGGTAATTCATTTTTGAATTCACGGGCAACAACGGCATCCATGTTCGATAACAACAGAGCAACCTCTGTTTTCCCATCATAAGAAACATTGAGCGCTGATATATAATCGCTGTGATATTTGAGTTTCGGGAAGGCAGCCCCAACGTAAGGGACTCCTGGCGTAATGATAAAGAGCGGGAGGTCGATTCGTATTTGTTCCCTCTCGGGCGACTGTCCCGTTTCAAAAAATACATATGTGGTGGCGGATATTGGTTTGCCGTTGACTACCTGTTGTAAGGTTTCCATGTCCTGACGAATATACTTGTTTTCACCAATCATACTGCGCACACGTTCAAACGAATTCCGGGAACGCTCTAAGTCAGAATTCCCTGTCGCCCGTGTCATGAAAAACAGTCCATCCAGATAAACGGTCGCTGGATTCACATAATCGGCATAGGCACTGAGTTGATTAAGGTCAGAATAATAATTGTCAAATTGGTTTTTAAATCGGCTGTCATTATTAACTTTGTCCATATTGACATGGAGGTTTTCTTTTTCCCCTTCTTCCTGCGCTTTTTCGATGCGCTTTGAATTGATGTGAACGGCGTCTTTCTGCCGTTCATACGCGCGATAGAGTTCCACTCGCGCCTTCTCATAATCTCCCAGTTCCAGATAGTTCAAAGCCTTGTAGGTATTCATCATGATCTTGTCATACGCAAAACCTTCATAAGGCAAGGTGGTCAGGTTTGTGACAGTGGCAAGGGCCTCGCGGGAGACACTCATTTTTGCGGCTTCCTCATATTTGTTAACCAATTCTTCTGCCTTGTCAAACGCCTGATTGCTTTCTTCAAATCGTTCCGCGGCTCTTAATACTGCTCCCTGCTCCAATCGCCATACGACGGCATCTTTACCCTCTCCGCGTTTGTCTGCCTCTGCTGAGATTTGAGAAGCGGCGGCTTGAATATTGCCCAGTTCGTAACTCTGGCTTATTTTCTGAGTCTGAACATTGTAACTGGCACATCCACCGATAAACCATCCGGCAACACACACTCCCAAAACAACCCAAAGCCAGCCTTTCATTTTCGCATGAGCAATTTGCGCCATTCTTATCCCCCTGTTTGCCTGAATAAACAATTGCGTAATGCTAAATTATTGCGCCTTCCTCAAAATAGCCATCTTATCAATCCCATAATCTTCCAGGATTTCAGCAGTTGAGGTTTTAGGCAGGACACTGGTAATTTTCGCCTTGCCAACGAGAACTTCTTCTCTTCCCAAGGATTCCTTGGTATCAGGATCAATGAGTTCTTCACCCACAACGAAGACGTTCCATATCTGTCCAACGGAGATATCAGTACCATCGCCCCAATTGATGGTAATTTGCTTGTCTCTCCTGCTAAGCACCTTTGGGGATGATATACTATTTTTAGTTGAAATTGAAAAAGTGGCTCCCTCTGTGGGATAATCCACAGAACAAAATATAGCTATATTAAAAGAAAGGAGCCACAA
>JANLHY010000687.1 GCA_024653795.1 Candidatus Brocadiaceae bacterium
TGGTGAATCGGTGGAAGCAGCAAAAAAGGATTATACGATTACCCTGCTGGATACAAAAGAAGACGGCAAAAAACGGTTTTATATACTGGATTTACAGCCTAAAGGCCCTAAATCCCAATATTCAGACATCCGATTGTGGGTAGAAGAAGGATTCTGGCTGCCGAGCAGGATAGAACTTTACGAGAGCGATGGTGAGGTCGTTAATGTAATCGAACTGAAAAATATCAAGCTTAACAAAGGTATGTCCGACAAGCTCTTTGTATTCGATGTGCCACGAGGCGTAGAGGTCATTGAGTTATCAAAGTAGTAAATTCAGATTGTCATTCCCGCAGTTTTTAGCGGAAATCTAATTTTAATGTTATCAAAACTCTGGATTCCCGATAAAAGCATTCGGGAATGACAACATACATTACCTCAACTAATTGAGAAATTACACAAAAAACTGTCATTTCGAGCCCTTCGCCATGCTCAGGACAGGCTCCGCGAGGAAGCTTTTGGCCATTGAAATTACATAATAGTTCACCGCAGGGCGCGGAGTAACAACGTAATTACCCAATATCTTGTGGTAACAACCCCCTAACTCCCCATAGTTAAGGGGGACTTTAAAAATCCCCCTTAGAAAATGGGGACTATGGGGGTTGTTATGCGATCTTAGCGTTCTCTGCGGTGAGCTGAACTGTTAAAATTATAGGGTTTACAGATTTCCCCCTTCGGTCGAAATGACAAAAATTAAGTTTCATAATTTTTAATCCAAAAATAATTGACTAATATTTACAGGTGTGATATAGTTTTCCCTTAAAATTTTATTAATTCACATATCAAAATGGCAGATACGAATGGTGCGAATAATAGCTTGCTACAGGCAATAGATATATACAAGGAATATTCGAACGGTGAACGCATATTACCGGTCTTGCAGAGAATTAACTTATCCGTTGAAAAGGGAGAGATTGTAGTAATCGTAGGCGCATCTGGCGCCGGGAAAAGCACGCTGTTACATATCCTGGGAATTCTGGATACACCTACCTCCGGCTCTGTCGTATACAAAGGAATAAATCTGAATACGTTAAGCGCGAAGAAACAGGCCGGGATGCGAAACCGTATTTTCGGATTTGTCTTCCAGTTTTATCATCTTCTGCCCGATTTTACTGCCCTGGAGAATGTTCTTTTACCAGGCTTCATTGGAGGCGGGTTCTCAAAACGAAAGGCAGAAAACAAAAATTATACCAGTAGGGCAATTTCATTATTAGAAAGAGTTGGGCTGGGAGATCGACTGACTCATAAACCATCGCAACTTTCCGGCGGTGAAAGACAGAGAGTCGCAATCGTACGGGCATTAGTTAATAACCCGGAATTGCTGTTATGCGACGAACCTACTGGTAATTTAGACACGAAGACAGGCCATGAGATTCGGGAATTGATCTGGGATCTGAATAAAACATTGAATCAAACGGTTGTAATTGTTACACACGACGAGGAAATAGCCAAATACGCAGGGCGGGTTGTAAGGATTGTAGATGGATGCATCTTAGAATAGAAACGGAAAGAAAGGAGTAATAAGTATAGCAATGGGATTAAAGATTTATATAAATGGTCAAATCGTTCCGCAAGAAGACGCCAAGATATCGGTTTTTGACCATGGGCTGCTTTACGGTGACGGAGTCTTTGAAGGGATACGCGCCTATAATGGAAAGATATTTACGCTGGACGAACATCTGGACAGACTCTACGACTCTGCGACGGCTATTTCTCTAAAGATACCCATAACAAAGGCTGAAATGGCAGATGCCATCAAACAAACAATGAAAGCCAATAATTTGACAGATTCCTATATCCGTCTTGTTGTTACCAGAGGTGTCGGAAAACTCGGATTAGATCCAAACAAGTGTGCAACACCGCAGATTATAATTATCACTGATACGATTGAGCTATATTCAAAGGCATTGTATGAAAAAGGACTCGATATTGTAACCGTCACCACGATCAGAAATCATTTTTCCGCCCTCGATCCAAAGATCAAGTCTCTTAATTATCTGAATAATATCCTGGCAAAGATCGAGTCTATTCAGGCAGGGGCCGGAGAGGCATTAATGCTTAATAAGGATGGTTATGTGGCAGAATGTGCCGGCGATAATATGTTTATTTTTAAAAATAACATCCTTCGAACCCCTCCATCAAGCGCAGGAATATTAGTTGGTATCACCAGGAATGTTGTAATGAAATTGGCTACTGAGATGGGGGTTCAGGTTAGAGAAGAATTAATGACCCGATATGATTTGTACATTGCCGATGAGTGTTTTTTGACTGGAACTGCTGCGGAGATTATTCCCGTTGTGAAGATTGATGGACGAACAATCGGTACAGGAAAGCCCGGAAAACTAACGCTTGACTTGTTAAAAAGGTATCGCGGCCTTACACAAAACGGTCGTTAAGTAGATTCTTTGGGTTTTGGCGTAGAAAAGGATGTAAATACGAGAATTGATATTCCAACGCAGATTAAGCTGTCTGCAACATTAAAGGTAGGCCAGTGGTATTTGTCGCCAATATGCAAATCGATAAAATCCCGAACACACCTAAACCATATCCTATCCCATAAATTCCCTATTGCCCCAGCCAAAACAAGCCCTAATGCGAGATTTGATATAAAAATTGTCTTATCGGATTTAATGTAAATAAATAAAATTACTACAATTGCTATCGCTGAAAAAACGATAAAGGCGCTGGTTTTGCCTGGAAATAGGCCAAAAACAACGCCTTCATTCGTGCTTCGTAATATATTTAACAACCCGGGAATTACAATTAATTTCCCAAATTCATCTAAGTTAGAAAAAACTACCCACTTTGAAATAATATCGACAATAACACCACTCACAGCGGCAATAACAAAGGTAGCAGTGTTTTTCATAAACTTGTTTTAAACGTTATCAATCTCCTCTTCCCTTTGACAATCTATGCATAGTTTTGCATAAGGCACTGCCTTGAGTCGTTCCTTGTTTATTTTTTTCACGCATAATTCACAAACGCCAAAAGCGCCTTCTTCAATCTTTTCTAAAGCAGTATCTATATTGCGGACACCTTCTTCTCCATTCTGTATGAGTTCTATCA
>JANLHY010000248.1 GCA_024653795.1 Candidatus Brocadiaceae bacterium
CCTTCGGGAATGACAAACTTGTCCTCACGGAAGTGGGGAATGGGCAGTGCATAACGTGTTTACCGAATGTTTACCCCCTTCACCCCTCACACCGGGGGCAATGTCATTGAATTAAGGGAAGATGTTTCAATTTTAGGTAAAAGCCTAAAGATGGAGTGGTGCAACAAACCCAATACCTGCTGATATTGATAGCCCAAAGGGCTTACATAGGAAAGCCCAGGGCAGCGCCCTGGGGTAAGAGTATAACATATTTCAAGCTCTGAAAGAGCGTAATAACAACGAAGGGAAAATAATGTCCCAATCATTAACAAATATCCTCGTTTATTATGATTATGAACACTCGAAGTTTTGAAACAGCTTAATTCAATGACATTGCCCATCGTGGGAGGGGGAAGCGGAACGAATAACAATTTTTCGCCTCCATTGAAGGATGGACGGTACTTTCCCCCGCCCTTGACTTCGTCGTGAGCTCAGTCGAACGATGGGAGGGGCTAGGGGAGGGTGAAAAAGGGATTTTCGATAAAGATTTTCATGGTTTCTGGGCGCTGCTCTTGCGGCATGATGACTTATGATAAAAAAAATTAATTTAGGGGTGTTAATTTCCGGCGGCGGTAATACCCTTCAAAATTTTATAGACCAGATAGAACAAGGGAAGTTAAATGCTGCTATTCAGGTCGTAATAAGCAGCAAGCCTGATGTCGTTGGGCTGGATCGGGCAAGAAAACACGGTATTCCTACAGCAGTCGTTCCTTACTCAAATTACAAAAACGTTGATGCTTTCAGCCAGGCCATTACGGCTGAATTGGATAAATATCCTATTGATTTAATCACCCTTGCAGGTTTCGTGCATTTTTACAAAATTCCTGAGAAGTATAAAGGCAAGGTCATGAATATTCATCCGGGACTTATCCCGGCCTTTTGCGGTCACAATTATTACGGCAGAAAGGTGCACGAGGCCGTCATCAATTACGGCGCAAAGGTCTCTGGATGCACGGTACATTTTGCTGATAATGTTTATGATAACGGACCCATTATCATTCAAAGGACTGTTCCAGTTCTTGAGGACGACACACCTGAAAGCCTTGCCGCACGGGTTTTCAAGGAAGAGTGTGAGTCGTATCCAGAGGCAATACGCCTCTTTGCCGCGGGACGATTAAAGATAGAAGGCAGGAAGGTAAGAATACTCAAACTAGAATAGTGTCTGCGGGTTCAATCAATATTAGTGACTTAGTTATACGATTTGACATAATTAATGTCATTACAATAAAAAATTTTTCTTGATGAACTCTATGGTGTATTCAAATAATGGTTTTGCAGTCTTTACAAAATTTCTTATCTGTTCCCAGCGAATATCCAGATATTCGTGAGTAAAAATATTTCTCAGCCTGGCAAATTCACCAAGTCTTTCGGCTGTGTTTTTATCAAAATTTTTTAAAGACATAAACGACCTTAAAACTTCTCTATAAGTGCCAGGTAAAGATTTTTTTCCGGATGCTAGAAGAATTCTTGCGATGTCAATTGATGCGTTCACTATATTTTCTATCCAATGTTCCATACTTCTTCTCTTTATCCTGTCATTTTGATATTCATCCCAGCCGAGTTCCAGATAAATATTCCAATCATCAGTCTCGTTAGTCAAAAATTTCACTATTTCGATCAATCTTGTTTTGTCAAAATTACTCAGTGAAGTTGAACGTTGTTCGATTCGCCAATAATCTTCTATAAATTCTCTAAAATCAATAGCAGCAGAATTGATAAGCGATAAAAATCTCAAATACAGTAAATGGTCTTTAATTACAAGAGGTATACCTGTATGTACCGCATCGAAGGCAATAAGACACGGTGCCTTGTTTAAAACCAGGACATCAACATTTTTTCCCAGAATTTTTTCGGTATCTGCCCAGATTTTGATTACTTCTGACCACTCTCCAACCTCTTCCCATTCCAACCTTCTCTCTTTTGGTTTAAAATAAACTGCAATATCAACGTCAGAATCAAAAAGAGCTTGTCCCTTGGTATATGAACCAAAAAGAAAAGCCATTGAAACCTCTGGTTTACCGGAAAAATATTTTTTAAGCAATCGTACTTTGGTTGTTGATATCTTTTTCATTGTCTTTGCCACGAAGCTACGAAATTTATAATTCAGAGATATGACAATAAATATAACAATTTTCCAGACAAAGGTCTACCCCCTTCACCTCCACCTTCACCTCCGCCAGCGGCAGGCAGAAGGTTGCCCCCTCAGTGAGGTGGATTAAGGAGGAGTCTCTTTTGTTTGAAATTTCTGAACATATAAGTATGTGCAATAATACACAACTTGCGCATTTACTTCAATAGTTACTTAATTTCATGTTTGAAATTTATTTTACAATTTGCTCTATTATTAAAAAGGTTAAACCAAATACTATGTACACCTACAGCAAAGAAATATTACCAAACGGACTACGCGTAATTTATATAGAAATGCCCCATATCCACTCCGTGGTAATGGCAGCGTATATCGGCTTAGGTTCACGGTACGAAGACGAAAAGAAGCTTGGCATTTCTCACTTCCTCGAGCACATGCTTTTTCGCGGAACGAAGCGGTTTAAAAATTCCTTCGAATTACTACAGGCGATAGACAATATCGGCGGTGATAGTGATGCCTATACCTCTCCTGAACATTCCGCCGTTATAATCCAGGTACACAACAAACACACCGAAAAAGGCTTAGAAATCCTGGGCGACATCATTCTTGGGGGGAATTTTAAATCGGATGACATCGAGGTTGAAAGACGCATCATCCAGGAAGAAATGAAACAATTCGTGGACGTCAAAGGGGATTATGTGGGTATTGACGACATGTCTTTTT
>JANLHY010000256.1 GCA_024653795.1 Candidatus Brocadiaceae bacterium
ATTGGTCTGGCATTCATCGAATCGTTAACAATTTATTCCTTGATGATGTCCTTTATTCTGTTGGGA
The DNA here is from genome assembly GCA_024653795.1 of Candidatus Brocadiaceae bacterium. GTDB lineage: Bacteria > Planctomycetota > Brocadiia > Brocadiales > Brocadiaceae > Wunengus. The sequence continues at coordinate 67 of JANLHY010000256.1, forward strand.
AAACTGCCCAAGACAGAGGTTGTTCTCGACTTAATTCAACACGCTGTTAAATAGGCGAGGGAGGGAACTTAATTGGATATCTTAGATAGCCTGGGTGTTAATTTTAAGGCCATTATTATTCAGGCAGTTGGCTTTCTCATACTGCTCTTTATCCTCAAGAAATATCTCTTCGGCAGGATATCTGCCATGCTAAAGGACCGATCTGAAGGGGTAAAAAATGAATATACAAAAATTGAAAATGATAAGGCAGAAGCTGAGCGACTCAGAATAGAATATCAGAGAAAACTCTCTGATGCTGAAACCGAGGCTGTGAAAAGGATTCAGGAAGCCGTAAACGAAGGCAGTCGTGTTAGCGAAGAAATAATTAAGCGCGCCAAAGAAGAGATTGAATGGATGAAGGTAAAGGCGCAGGAGGGGATCGATCAGGAAAGGAAAAAGGCGCTGGCTGAGATAAGGAATCAGGTGGTAACCCTCTCCATTCTGGCTTCTTCCAGGCTCATCCGGCAATCTATCAGTTCACAGACGGCTGAAAAGCTCGTCGATGACTTTATTGAAGAAATAGGGGAATTGAGTGTCAGATAAAAGCGTTGCTATTACATTTGTTAATGCCCTGCTGGAAGTGGCCGTAAAAAAAGGGCTGTTTGAACAAATTGAAAAAGATTTGGCATTGGTCAGTGATGTAATTACAAAACACGGGGGCATTAAAAAGATACTGTTTCATCCATCGATTACCCGCAACGAGAAGAAGAAGTTGATCAGGAAAGTTTTTGGCGTGTCGGTTTCCAATCTCATGAGGAACTTTTTGAATTTACTTGTGGATCGAAGAAAGGAAGGGATACTGGAGTTTCTTCCCGCAATCCACAAAGAAACAGTTGACAGTAGTAAAGGTGCCATTAAAGCCAGGGTAACGACAGTATCTCCTTTAACGGAAAACCAGATGAACGGCATTAAGAAGCGCCTGGATAAGCTTACCGGTAAGAAGGTGGAGATAGAGGTTGTTCAAGACCCGCAGATTTTGGGAGGGATTATGATTCGGGTCGGCAACACGATGGTAGATGGCAGCATTGCGGGCAGACTAAAAAATCTCAGGACCAGACTGTTGGAATTGCGGTAACAGTTCAACGGAGGAAAAAGATTTGACAAGATAACAGGCCTGCCCTCATGAAAATGGGGGATAGACATGATATAAATTAAATTAATTTCTGACAGGATTAACAGGATAAAACAGGATGAAATAAGGTAGCTTTTATCCTGTTAATCCTGTATATCCTGTCTAAAACTAAGTCTTTTTAACGATTAGGAATTTCAATCTTTTGTAATTCCCCTCTAAAAAGAGGGGATAAAGGGGTGTGTAAGTTTGACGCAACACACCCCCGGCCCCCCTTTCTAGAGGGGAGCTTAAGAGTCGCTGCCAAAGGCAGCCTAATTTATGTTCAGGAATTTCAAAGTTATAGCTGTAGCGCGGACTTCAGTTCGCTTACATCCTGCTATGCGAACTAAAGTTCGCGCTACATTGAAAAAGCGGCCGAAGGCCTAATTTAATGTTAAGGAATTTCAATCTCGTATAGTTTCCCCTCTAGAAAGAGGGGATAAAGAGGTGTGTAAGTTTGCCGTAACACACCCCCAGCCCCTCTTTCTAGAGGGGAGCTTAAAAGTCGCTGCCAAAGGCAGCCTAATTTGAACAGGAGTAAGGGATATGTCAATAGCTGATATTACTTCAATTATCAAAAAAGAAATTGAAGGTTACGAAGAAAAATTAAAGTTGGAAAACGTGGGACACGTCATGCAGGTTGGCGACGGTGTTGCGCGTATTTATGGCCTGGATGAGTGCATGTCCAGTGAATTGCTGGAATTTCCTGACAACGTATACGGTATAGCCATGAACCTGGAAGAGGACAGCGTTGGTGCGATCCTGCTGGGTTCTGACGAGAAGATTAAGGAAGGTGATATCGTAAAGACTACAGGTAAAATTGTGCAGGTGCCTGTGGGTAAGGCTTTATTGGGCCGCGTTGTGAATGCCCTGGGTCAGCCTATTGATGGGAAAGGGCCTATTGTTACTGATGATTTTAGATACATTGAGGGTTCTACCCCCAACATAGTTGAAAGACAACCGGTGAAAGAGCCGCTGCAGACCGGCATCAAGGCAATTGACGCCATGATACCGATTGGAAGAGGCCAGCGTGAACTTATTATCGGCGACCGGCAGACAGGGAAAACCGCGATTCTTGTAGATACCATAATTAACCAGCGCGAGTCCGGGGTGTATTGCATTTATGTGGCAATTGGGCAGAAGATGTCCACCGTTGCAGACGTTGTAAAGACTCTGGAAGATAGCAAGGTAATGGATAACTGCATCGTTGTAGTAGCTTCGGCTTCCGACCCGGCGCCCTTGCAATACATTGCGCCGTATGCCGGGTGCGCTATGGGTGAGTATTTCAGGGATAACTGTATGCATGCTTTGATTATATATGACGATTTGTATAAACATGCCATAGCTTATCGCCAGATTTCATTGCTCTTGCGGCGTCCGCCCGGTCGCGAGGCGTTTCCCGGAGATATTTTCAACATCCACTCGCGTCTTTTGGAAAGGGCAGCCAAACTAAGTAACGAACTCGGCGGGGGTTCGCTGACAGCCATTCCTGTGGTAGAAACACAAGGCGGCGACTATTCGGCATACATTCCGACAAACGTTATTTCTATCACCGACGGGCAGATATATTTGGAGGGTGATCTGTTTAACGCCGGTATCAGACCTGCAATTTCTGTGGGATTGTCGGTGTCCAGGGTGGGTGGAAACGCCCAGATTCCTGCCATGAAGAAGGTTGCAGGTATGCTGCGATTAACCCTGGCTCAGTATCGGGAATTAGCCTCCTTTGCCCAATTCGGATCGGAATTGGATAAGTATACACAAGCACAGTTATCTAAGGGTGAGCGGCTTGTAGAACTTTTAAAACAGCCTCAATATGCCCCCATTCCGGTGGAAGAACAGGTTATGTCAATCTTTGCCGGGATAAATGGATATTTGGATGATATTCCAGTAGGCGAGGTCAAGACCTTTGACAAGGAATTCCTGAAATTTATGAAGGAAAAGTATGCTTCCATCGGGATTGAGATTAAAGAGAAGAAAAAACTTGATCAGGAAGTGACGCATAAGTTAGAGAATGCTATCAAGGAATTCAAACAAACCTTTGCAAAGAAAGGTTAAGGAATGCTGAGCACACGAGAAATTAAACAACGCATACGAAGTATTACCAGTATCAAGCAGATTACCCGCGCCATGGAAATGGTTGCTGCAAGCAGATTGAAGAGGGTTGAGTCCAGGGTTATTGCTTCGAGGACATTTACCGGGAAGATGCATCAGGTTCTGAGCAGGCTTATTTCCTGCAGTCCGCCCGAAAAATCCCATCCGTTGTTTACAGACAAAGAGCACGAGGCGGAAAATGTCAGGATTGTTCTGATTACAGGGGATAAGGGCCTCTGTGGGGCATATAATAACAATATAATCAAGAAGGTGGTAGGATTTATTCAAGCGCATACCAGTAAAAAAGTTAAATTAATCCTGGTCGGAAAAAAAGGGAACATCTTTTTTTCAAAAGGAAAGTATGCGCCTGCAAAGGAAAGATACATTCCAGAGCCGGTAGAGAAGTTCGGATATGATAAGGTGCAACCATTAGTGGCTCAGTTGATCGATGGGTATAAAAAAGGTGAATTTGGAGAATTGCACATATTTTTTACTAAATTTCACACTGTGATGCAATCGTTTGCAACGAGTATCCGTTTATTGCCTCTGGAAAAAGATATACTTGATTCAAAAGGGAAATTGGTGGGTGAGTATATCATAGAACCTTCGGTAGACCAGATACTTGATCACCTTTTTCCAAAATACATAGAGACCCAACTCTATCAATGTATTTTGGAATCTTTGACGTCCGAATTTGCTGCAAGACGGGTGGCCATGATTGCAGCGACAGAAAACGCCGGCGAAATAATCGACGAATTGACTCGTACTTATAACAAAGCGCGACAGGAAGCAATTACAAAGGAGTTGTTGGAAGTTATTTCAGGCGCGGAAGCATTGGTACAGCATTGAAGTTTCGTAATAGTTCACCGAAAGAAAAAGATTTGACAAGATAACAGGATAATCAGGATGAAATAAGGTAGCTTTTATCTTGTTAATCCTGTTCATCCTGTCTAAAATTAAGTCTTTGTTCTTGTCTATGATAATAAATATAATGTAAGGAAGGAGTAAGACCTTTGGCTGCAAAAAAAAGAGAAAATAAAGGAACAATTGCGCAGGTGATTGGTCCCGTAGTAGACGTGCGATTTACCCCGGGAAGTCTTCCTGCCATAAAAAATGCGATAAGTATAAAAGACCCGCAAAGGAAAATTTCTATCATTGCAGAAGTTGCGCACCACCTGGGGAATGATACCGTCCGATGTATTGCAATGTCCTCAACAGATGGGCTTGTTCGAGGCACAGAATCAATAGATACAGGCGCTCCAATAACCGTACCGGTGGGGAAAGAGGTATTAGGCAGGGTATTTAATCTGTTAGGCGACCCTATCGATAAGCTGGGAGATGTAAAAACCACGAACCGGCTTTCTATCCATCGTCCGTCACCCTCCTTTGAAGAGAGGGAGACTGTTACAACAGTATTGGAAACGGGTTTGAAGGTTATTGACCTGCTTGCCCCTTTTGCTCGTGGTGGAAAAATCGGTTTGTTCGGTGGCGCAGGGGTAGGAAAGACCGTGTTGATTATGGAACTTATCCGCAGCATCGCAACCGAGCATGGAGGTTATTCTGCATTTGCTGGCGTTGGTGAAAGAACCCGTGAGGGAAATGATTTGTGGCTTGAAATGAAGGAATCGGGGGTTATTGATAAGACTGTGCTGGTCTTTGGTCAGATGAATGAACCGCCAGGAGCCAGATTGAGAGTTGCTTTAACAGGTTTGACGATGGCAGAGTATTTCAGAGACACGGAAGGGCAAGACGTGCTCTTGTTTATTGATAACATCTTCAGGTTTGTGCAGGCCGGTTCTGAGGTGTCGGCTCTCTTAGGCCGTATGCCTTCTGCTGTAGGTTATCAGCCCACTCTGGCGACGGAGATGGGTGACTTACAGGAACGGATTACAACGACAAAGAAAGGTTCGATTACATCCTTGCAGGCTGTTTATGTGCCTGCTGATGACTTTACCGATCCTGCAGCAGTAACGACCTTTCCTCACTTAGATGCTACGATAGCGCTATCCCGTCAAATTGCCGAATTGGGTATCTATCCGGCAGTCGATCCATTGCGGTCGACATCCAGGATACTTGACCCAAGAATTGTCGGACAGGAACATTATGAAGTAGCACGAGAAGTACAGAGGATATTGCAGCGTTACAAAGAACTGCAAGACTTTATTGCCATTCTTGGTATGGAAGAACTCTCGGAAGATGACAAGGTATTAGTTGGCAGGGCAAGGAGGTTACAGAGGTTCTTGTCACAGCCGTTCTTTGTCGCCGAGCAGTTTACAGGAACTAAAGGAAAGTATGTGCCTTTAAAGGAAACCATCAGGGCGTTCAAGGAGGTGGTCGAAGGTAAACATGACAATCTGCCAGAACAGGCATTCTACATGGTGGGTGGTATTGAAGAGGTGGTGGAAAAAGCAAAGCAGATGGGTGGATAATCATGGCAAAAACATTTAACTTTGAGATCATTACACCAGTGAGGGTTGTTTATAATGGAGTCGTCCAGGGCATTTCTGCTGATGGGACTGAAGGGTCGTTTGGTGTCCTTGCCGACCATGCGCCACTGGTTACAGAATTGAAGACTGGTATTATAATGGTTGAAGATTCGAGTGGTAAAACAATGCGCTTTGCGGTTGAAGGGGGATTTTTAGAGGTTGTGGCAAATAATGTCGTTGTGCTGACCGATACGTGTATAACAGAGGGCGAGGTGGATATCGAAAAGGCGCGCGCTGAAAAAGATGCTGCAGAAAAAGCGCTAACAAAGGCGGGAAGCGCCGAAGATAAAAAAATGGCACAAGCCGCCCTTAAACGGGCCGATACGTGGCTGAAGCTGGCAAACGCACATTAATTGTAATTACATAATAGTATATAAAAATACAATCCCCCTGATTTTATTCAAAAATAAGAGCAGGGGGATTTTTGTTTTTTTGTTGACCATGAAATTTTTACAATGTATGGTATAATAGGGTAAGTTGGTTTTCGTATAAATTTACGTTAAGGAATTTCAAACTGGTAGCCGCAGACTTCAGTCTGCGCCCTGTCCAGTGTTCAATGCTCAGCCTGTCTACAGCGAAGATGTTCTTCGCTCTACATAAAAAGCCACGGTCATAGAACGAAGTACCACTTCGTTCCTATTGCTGGTTCAATCTTGCAGATTGAACCATAAGTTTTGAACGGGGCTGTAGATTTTGAGTTAGTGCCAGATTATGAAAATTACAAAATGTTTAGGTTCAATCGAAGACGATTGAACCAGCAAAAGGTCAACCGAGACGGTTGACCTACCAATTTCTTCTAATTTAACCGAGGAATATATAGTTCAGCAGCTTAAATCAAATCAGATAGACAAAACTGCACGGGTTTGCATCTCTATTATTCAGCGGCTCTACTCCGTTCTGAAAGGCGTATCAATTATTTGGTGAAGATTTATGGCCTTTGCTTGAAGAACTCAATAAAGTGCCGGAGGCATAAAAATTTTATGTGTTGCCACCAGTTATAATTAATTTGTATAATTATAATTGGGCACTGAATCAGGTACTGAAAGGAGTCCAAATATGAATACAATTGCAGCACAGGATATTAAAAGACGGGGAATCAGCGCAGTTGACGAAGCCTTAAAAAAGGGGCCGGTCCATGTGGTCAAAAACAATCAGCCCAGGTATGTTGTGCTTTCCGAGAAACGCTATCGGGAATTGATTGAAGCGGAAGATGAGGCATATATTGCCCGCGTGCGTGCGTCTCTTGAGGATGTAAAGGCAGGCAGGGTAAAACGGGGCACTGCCGAAGAACTGATCAGGGAACTGGGGCTCGAAGATTGAGCATGTACCGGTTAGTATGGACTGCTCACTTCACGCGCTCAGCGGAAAAGTTCAAAAAGCGCCATCCTGAACTGAAAACAAAACTTGCCGGTGTCCTGCGCGATCTCGAAAAAGACCCTTTTCAACCCCACCTGAAATATCACCGTCTCGGTGGGAAGTTCGAAGGCATTCAGGCAGTAAGCATAACTGACAAATATAGAATATCTTTGACGATTGTCATAGCTGAAAAAGAGATAACCCTTCTTGATATCGGTATGCATGATGAAATATACAGAAGGAAATAACAAGGATGGACACAGAGTCGTTACGTGCAAGAAAAAGCGACAAAGTGGCGGACGGGATGTGCTCGTTAATAGCCTGAACAAATTCTCGGACGACTTTATATTAACGGGGCGGTCGCAGGAGCAAATAAAAAGAAAAGGCAATCACAAAAGATTGAAATTCCTATAGATAAATTTAATTAAGCTGGTTTTAGGGTGGCATGGACAAACCATGTCCCTGCATGTCTGAAGTAGGGATTGTTTGTCCGTGCTTAGCTTGATTTATTGTTTTGGCAGTTTGATGAAGGTAAACTTGCCATCGAATCACACCCGGTAAGAACATGGGCGATGAGACATATCTTCTTTTTGTATTTATTGGTAATGATACATGTCGCAGCACAGCCGCAACCAAATCCCCATTAAAAAAGGGGGATGAAGGGGGTTGTCAAAAACTTACAATAAAAGAAGTTTTTACACGGTAATACTATAGAATATCGGGGCAAGAAGACAAACATTCGCAAATAGGGTTTTTTCTCAAACGAATTTTCTATTGAAATATCCGTTCTCATATATACCTTGAAAAAATGCAAAATGTTTATACCTGGAATATTTTTATGTAAAGATAGACTCAAAAAGGGATGTGTCCCTCATTTGGTTCCAATAACAATGAAATTCAAAACATATTAGACAAACGACTAGAGCGTTGTTCTAGTGATTTGGAACTTTTTGAACTTGCATTAATAATACAGCTAACCGGAAATATTCCTTGGTTGAAACATACAATTGAACAAGGATTAAGTTCTCCTTGGTATTTTGAACAAGCACGAGCAATTGTATTAATTGGTTTTTTTGAAGATAAAGATAGTGAATCCACGTTAATTAAGTATTGTAGTATGGCACAATCGTGGATTAGGACTGTTGCAGAAAAAGCGCTAGATTACTATAAAAAAAATTCATGGGCAAAACATTGGTTTAAAAAATTCTTGAACGATGAAGATGATGAGGTTGCATGGGCATGTTTCAAGCTTTTTCTCAAATGTGCGGATCGTCGCTATTGGATGTGGAAGAATGATTTTCTGAATGATTTTCATAACGATAACATGAAGCAAAAACGTTTAAAATTCTTATCACTAAATCAGGGTGAAATCGAAAAAAGCATAAAGGAAAATGAAAAGAAAAGAAGTGAAACTTTCTTGGGAGAAAAAATGCTTAAAGATCAAACATGGCCATGGATGAGCTCTATTTTTCCCTGATCACACGGGCCAAACGGAAAAACCCACACTATCATGAAGTATTGTAGGTTAGGTTGAGCGAGAGCGAAACCCAACAACTTACTATAGACTGACAAGGGAATAATGCAATATCGCAGACCTGCCTGTGCGGTGCACACAGACAGGTCACAAGCAAAAGGGAAGACTTTCTTCTTTATCGTAATAACCTGCAAGAGAAAGAGCATATTATGCTATGAGGCAAATGTAGCGCCGATCACTTGTAGTCGGCCAATGCCTGCCCCGTACTTGATACGGGGGCGGGGGATAAACCACCCGCGCTACAGATTCTGACTTGATCGGGCAATGCCTGTTGCCAAGAAACACACGTTTAGGATTCGTGTATTTGTCTTACTTTCCGATCATACCTGCTTACGCGCTGCGCGCAGGCAAGTCCATGGTATTTGGACATTTGATGTAAAAGTAGGGCATGAATGATTTGGTTTGTTGGGTTTCGCTTTCCTCAACCCAAACCACTCAACTGTAATGTTTTTCCTGTCTGCGTGCGGTTACGCACAGGCAAATGGGATGAGTTACCTTCGTGAGTAACGATTGCAACCAAGTCGTGCGCAGGCAAGCGGTAATTTCATAGAACACTGGCGGAAATGCAATATGAAAAAATCTAAGCGCTACGATACTTCGCATCTGATTGAAGACCAGCCTGAGCCCGGCTCCCGCGGTAGGGTGCTCAAAAACAATCTCAGCGTAACAAGCAAGCGTGAAATGGACAGGCGCGAAAAAGAAGCGTTTATGTACGTTATTGCAGAGGTGCCTGTATAATGAAGAAGTTAGGCTTCCCAATCGTCCACATCATGGGCTGCCAGGGGCAGGAAAAACCACGCTTGGCAAAAAGTTGTCGGCAAAGTATCACTTGCCGGTGTTTTATATTGGAGCGTATCGGGAAGAAAAAAACGAGCGGGGCGGAGAATGGCTGTTTAGCAACGACTATTGCGACAAGTACGAATTTGTAAGGAAAATGTTCCGGCAGTTCATTGATGTACCGGGTGAGATGGTGATCGATACAACAAGGATGAACGCACAGGATGTATTCAGGAAAGTCGTTTCATGGTTGCCATTCTGGAAGGATATGGGGGTGCTACATCCTTGATAATATTCATCGAAGTAGTTTTATTTGTATGCAGAGGTGAGATTATTGTTTAAAAACAAAACTGAGAAAGTGTTATTCAAAGATATAGTAAGGGCATGCATCTTTAGAAATGTTAAAGAATCTTTGCTGCGGCTTTATCCCGATCAGAAAAAGGCAATCGATGGGTATAAGCATGTTTTTCAAACTCTGAGACTTATGAGGCCAAGATACATTAAAGAAGGGTTGGTTATTGACATAAGGAGAGTCGGCAGAGGCAAGAATGCATATTTTGATGTCAGCGGTATATGCCTGGAAACAGATATTCATCCATCATATGCCCTTGAGTATACTCCGTGGTCAGAGTGGCTTGGATACGAAGTGGCCCAAAATGTTCTCCAAAAGATGCCAAAAGAGGAAATCGTAGCTCACTGCCTCTGGGAAATGACCTTTATGGGCTTTACGCAAAATAAAATCAGAAGAAAACTTAATTCGTTGAAAAAGCGGGTCAAGGATGTTAAAGATGGCAAAGTGAAAACTATTCCATTTGAAGAAGTAATGCTCTATCTTAAAGAAAAAACGAAAGGACATGGCAGATGAACGGTCAATGCCGCCTTACCTGCCTGCCTCCGGCGCAGGTAAACCTCCAAGCCCGATTCCAAATGAATATAACTGGCAAAGTATTATGAAAAAAGACGGCGATGACCTTTTTGACCACTACCGTCATCTTCTTGAAGATCTTGCGAAGGAATCAGGATTATTGGGATTAATATTTGGAAGGGCGCAAAATGCAGATACTCGTCGATGCTGATGCATTTCCCGGTGTGATAGTGGATATCCTGTTCCGGGCAGTTGAGCGCGTTCGTGTTCCGTTGATTCTGGTATCGAACAAGCATCTGAAGGTTCCTCTATCGGTGTACATTTCAAGTATTAGGGTATCTGCGGGATTTGATGTGGCAGATAATCATATCATTGCGATGGTTCAACAGGGCGACCTGGTTATTACTGCTGATATACCGCTTGCAGACCGTGTCGTTGAAAAGGGCGGATATGCGATTGACCCGCGAGGTGAGCTTTATACGGAAGCGAACGTAAAACATCGGCTGGCTATGCGTAATCTTTTGGATGAACTCCGGAACGGCGGTATGATTACCGGTGGCCCCTCTTCGTTTGGCCGGAAAGACATTCAGTCGTTCGCCTACCAACTGGATCGTTTTCTGACAAAACATTGTAAGAGTTGAAGGAGCATAACAATGCTACAGATTTCGAATTATTCGAGTTAGGCGTTTAAAAATGAAAGATTGGTTTTTGTATTTGATACGATGTAAACATGGAAGATTATACACAGGCATTACAACTGATGTGGAAAGAAGATTTGCAGAACACAAAAGTAATGATAAAAAAAGAGCAAAATGTTTAAGGGGGAAAGCCCCTTTAACGTTGGTTATGAAAAAGAAGATTGGAAGCAAGCGTATGGCGTTAAAGATTGAAGCAAAAGTAAAAAAACTATCAAAAATCAAAAAAGAAATGTTCGTAGATGGTAAAATCAAGGTAAGAGAAATATGGAAATAGAACGGACACGGGATTGGGGGGCGCATGTTTGATATTTACTTATCGGCCTACCGCAGAGAACGCTGAGACCGCGGTACGCTATGTTCACCGATAAAGAGTATCTTTTAAAGGTTGTGCGAACGCGCATGCCGTTTGGCAAATAGAAAGGGCGGTTGCTGATTGATTTGCCTGAGGCGTATATTGTGTGGTTTGCCCAACAGGAATTCCCGAAAGGTGAATTAGGTAATATGCTTGAGTGTGTCTATGAAATCAAGCTGAATGGACTGGAATACCTATTGGATCCACTGCGCTAATTCAATCATATAGGATCATTTTATTTATGCGGGTTCTGGGGGTCATAACCAATTACGATAAGACCTCCCCTTCACCCCTCCTTACGAAGGAGGGGAAAGAGGGATGGTTATAAGTTCATATCGGTCAGTTGAGTCGGCCCACGCTAAACTCTTGAAAATTATTAACATTCCATGAAATATTATGCTATTATCTGTTTTATGATTTTTTATGACTTTTGTCGCTGGAAAGAAAGATAAGAACGCATGAAATTTAGCGAACTTGACCTTCCTGCAAACATTCTCAAAGCACTTAAGAAGATGGGGTATGATGAAATGACCCCTATTCAGGAGGCGACGTATCCGGTAATTTTCGCGGGGCAGGATCTTTGTGCTCTCGCTGAGACCGGGTCGGGAAAGACGGCCGCCTGTGCGATCCCGCTTATTCAGAAAGTTGATCCCGCTCTTAACGCCATTCAGGGACTCGTGCTTGTCCCGACTCGTGAATTGTGTATGCAGTATATGGCAGAGATAGAGAAGATCGCGGTAACGACTGCCGTGATTCCGTATGCAGTGTATGGGGGTTTTGACAAAAAGATTCAGATTGCCAAGCTGAAACAGGAAGTGCATATTTTGGTCGCAACACCGGGGCGACTTATTGATCTTTTATATGATGGGGTACTTTCTTTTGCGCGGGTGAAATGCGCTATCCTTGATGAAGCGGATGAACTTTTAAAGGTGGGATTCCTCGAAGATATTGAATTTATTCTGTCGTGCATCTTGCATGAACATCAGACGCTCCTTTTCTCTGCGACGATGCCTGATGATATCAAAAAGCTCGCACATGACTGTTTGCGTGATCCCCAACATATCTCCCTTATTACAGAGAGGGCAGCGCCAGAAAGCATTGAG
>JANLHY010000734.1 GCA_024653795.1 Candidatus Brocadiaceae bacterium
TGAAGATAAGATTGGCAGTATTCCATTTAATGACAAAAAACGTGTAGCTCTTTACGGTGTTACAGACCTGATGGAGTTGGCATATCTTGTTATCCAGGACAAAGAACTGGACCTTGTTGCAATTGTTGACGATGAAATGAAGATAAGAATATTTGGGTATCACGTGATAGGGATCGATGAATTAAATAATTACTCTCCAGATTTTCTTCTCTTAACAAAAAAATTGGACATGGAGAGAACAAAACAGATATCAGATTTTACTAAAATTGTTGATATTAGGCTTTAATAATAAACAGAGAAACTATAAAAATATTTTAGAGGAAAAAGGGATACATTGGACGCTGTAGACAGTGGATAGTAGGCAGTAGGCAGTAGGCAGTCGGGAGTAAGTAGTATGCAGTACAAAGGGTACAAAGATCTTAAGGTTTATAATCTTGCATATAAATTAGCGATGGAAATATTCGAAGAAACAAAACATTTTCCAAAAGAGGAAAGGTTTTCCCTTACAGATCAAATAAGGAGATCATCAAGAAGTATTCTTGCTAATATAGCAGAAGCGTGGAAGAAAAGGTATTATCCGAAAACGTTCATTAGCAAAATAATAGATGCTGCTGGTGAGGCAGGTGAAACAGAAGTTTGGTTGGATATATCTAAAGATGCTGGTTATTTAACAGTAGAGAAACATAAATATTTTACTTCTGGATACGATGAAGTTAATCGTATGCTTTACGGAATGGTAGACAAATCAGAAAAATTTGCCGGAAACAATCGCAACGCCAAGCAGGAATGAGAATATTTTGCCTACCTTCCGCTTTCTGCTTACTGTCTACTCCTTACTGCTTATTTTTTTCACCTTGGTTGATGGAAGGGGAAAATGACATCTTTCTGGTCTAACAAACGAATAACCGTCACTGGCGGTGCCGGATTCCTTGGTTCTTTTGTTGTAGAAAAACTTAAAGAGCGAGGTTGTAAAGATATCTTTGTGCCAAGGAGCAAAGACTATGACCTGGTTGAAAATGAAGCCTGCAAAAGACTTTATAAAGATACCAAACCAGACGTCGTCATCCATCTTGCGGCAAGAGTAGGCGGTATAGGCGCTAATCGCTTGAACCCGGGCAAATTCTTTTACGATAATCTCATGATAGGTGTGCAGATGATGGAGGGGGGAAGGCGTGCGGGGATAGAAAAATTTGTGGCTCTCGGTACTATCTGCGCTTATCCCAAGTTTACTCCAGTGCCTTTCAAAGAAGAGGATTTGTGGAACGGTTACCCGGAAGAGACTAATGCCCCTTACGGATTGGCGAAGAAGATGCTTTTAGTACAAGCCCAGGCGTA
>JANLHY010000749.1 GCA_024653795.1 Candidatus Brocadiaceae bacterium
TTCTGTAAGGCTTTTTTCATGTCTTGTTCACTATACGGATTATTCCTTCAACGCTTTCGGTAAGTTTAACTATGCGTCCATACTGCAATCGCCACTGCAAAGCGTTAGAAATTGTTAGGTAACCTTGCACAGGCTTATTGCGCAATATCTCTTCGGCTAAATCGCGCATTGTTATTTCATCTGCTGGAAGATTTCTATAGTTGGATTCTCTTTCACAAAAAGCCTTTGCTTCTTTAATTAATGTTTCGATAGTCAGTTTTGGCTTCATTTAGTTTTTTTAGAGTTATAGGTGTATTGTTTTTCACCTAATCCACCAATCTCTGGTAGTAGTCTTTGTTCAGGTCTTTGTATTTTTCTGGCAGTCCTTCTTTTAAGGCGTCGAGGATGTCTTGTCTGAATTCCTTGGGCACCTTGTATGCTTCTTCTGACGGTATTTCAACTTTTTCCGTAGAAGCTCCAAACTGGCCTTCATCCATCCAACCGTGGAAAGGTCTGGGCATGGGCATCGGAATACCAGTTCCCATCATTCCTTTTGCAATGCGTTCCTTTGCCATTTCCATGCCCCTTTTTGCCTCAGCAAGACGGTACAGCGATTCTCTTTCATCGATTACGGCGCCTTGTACATCGGGTTTCTTTAATTTTCCCTTTGCCTCTCCCATAGATTTTGACGCCAAGTCTAGCTGTCTGTCAGCCTGCTCGTCCATAAATGGATTTTGATCAGAAAGTTTATCTGCTGTCTCTGTGATTTCTTCAGTCTCTTCCTGCAGTTCCTTCTGTTTCTCTGCATATTTTTGCAAGGTATCTTTGTCTTCTTCCGTTAAACTGGCAATCTGCCGGTCTTCAAGGAACTGCAGCATAGATTCAAGGTCTTTAATGATCTGTTGATTCAGGTTCGTAGCATCCTTGACCTTTTCAGTTACCCCGAAATCTTTTTTGGACACTTCCTCTTTTTTGGCAACTTTTTTTTGTTCCAGGGTATTTTGCATGCGGCTATTCCACTGGTTCAGGTTTTGTGACATTTCTTTAGACAAATTCAATGATTCCTTTGCATCCCATCCCTTGATCATTTCTTCTAAATGAGAAAGTGTTTCTTCCGTCTGCGGTAATTCTCGAGACATGTTGAGGAAATCCCTCTGCATGGGATCTTTGTTGATTTCTCGATTCAGCTCGGCGTTTCTTCTGGACAGATCAACCAATTTGTTAGATTCCTTTTGAAATTCACTCACCTCTTCGTCGCCGCCAAATAATTCGCTAAAACGACTCGCCATTGCCTCTCTGTCTTCCGCCATGCGTTTTAAGCCGCGATTCACACGCAGATACTCCTGTAACAGTTCGTTTTTTGCGAGAGTTTCCTTTGTTTCTGAAAGGTCTTTTTTTATTGTTTCTACCCTTTTTTCCTGTTTCTCGAAAAATGATTTAAAGGTTTCATTGGTAGATTCTGAAGTGCGTTTTTGAATGTCTTTCTTGAGTTTGTCTGTGTTTTCTGTAAGTTCTCTTTGTTTGTTTTCTAATTCGGATATTTTATCCGATAATTGGTTTGCATCATTAAGCATGTTGGAAAACGATGAGTCTGCAAATTTTTGTCCGGAAGATTTCATCTGGTTCATCATCCCTTGAAGGGCGGTAAGCAGCCTCTGCGCGGCCTTCAACGCCTCATTTAAATCTCCCTTATTGAATGCATCCTTCATGGCGCTCAATTCCTTCATAATATCATTTTGTTCGATATTTTTAAGGGCGTCTGCATTTAAAAACTCATCCATGTGCTCACCCTCTGCCATTTTCACAAGCTTCTCCATCATCTGTTGAATAGTTTCTTCGATGCGCTTGAGTTCCGAAAGTACCTGTTCGTTAAGTTTTGCATCTTCCCCCTTACGTAATTTATCGAGTAAGTTCTCAATATTGTTTTGAGATTGGATAAGGTTCTTTCCCGTATCTAAGACTTCGTCAAGTTTTTGCTTTTGGATCAGCTCGTTCAGGAAGAGGATAATATTTTCGACCTCAACCACCTCTTCGTCCTGAAGTTTTTGTAATTCCTTCAATACAGAAACAGGAATATTATTTTCAGGTATGTTTTGTATAGATTGTCGAATGGCTGTCCGCTTTTTCTCAGTAATATCACGGAACTTGCTTTTCAGGTTTTCGAGAGAATAGTACACGCTGTAATTTGCCAATGTGTCCTCTTGCATGCCCACTAAAATATCGGTAAAAAGATTGATAATCCTCTCTGCCCGTTCCTGTATGCCGTCTTGTGTCATGACGAGATAATCCCTGGATGCACACTTTCCGTCATCAATCCTCTTTGTGAGGTCATCGGATAACATATGGAGTAATTCCTGTAATAGCGCCTCTTGTAATTGCACCAGTTCCTGATGCTTTTTCCTGGAACTATATATTTCTAAATAATATGTTTTGGAACTGCCGACTTTGGGACCTGATATAGTATCGTTGTCTTTTACCTCGATATGGTATGGAATCTTATCGTCCGGCTTCAGATTTAATTCACTGAGCGACCATGAATAAGCGCCGCTATATTGGAGGTGTCTCTTACTAAAACTGGTAATCATTTTAGCTTTTCTTTCATTTCCTTGCTCGAACACAAGAGAAATTTCACTTATGCCGAAGTCATCATTTGCCGTATACTTGAGTTCAACTACATCCTTTTCATTGACAGTGATATCTTTTGCCGGAACATTTATGGATACCTCAGGATATAGGTCTGAATCCACTTGAATTTTATGGGGTATTGTATCCTTGAGAGTTCTACCAGTACTATCAGCAGTCTCGAAAACATACGTTCCACTCTCAAGTAATGCCAGAGCGCCTTTCATTGTTTTGCCGTTTTCTATCACAAAGGGAATTTTGGTTGAATCGTTAAAGATGATTGCTGCGGATGCCAGGATACGGTCACTTATGGCGCTCATTTGCGCCTCGCTTCCCTTTAATGCTTTAATATCTCCGCTGGTATTGTATACAGTCTTTTGCTGCAATCCTGAATAGAGCGGGTATCGATAACTTATCGTAATATCTCCAATGACAGGCCCTGCATAAGCGGATAGCCCCTTTTCGTAAATTCCTTTTCCATTAACGAGGCAGCTAAAAAGGAGGGGTATGTTTTTATCGAAATACGAACGATGCAATACGCAAATTGCACAAAAAACAAACGCAGAGAAGCTCAGAATTATACAGCTTAATCGGAGAAACTTTTTATCAATTACACAACTGAGGTCTAGCTGCCTTAATTGATTCGCTGTATTATCCACAAGCATCGAGACCATTTGCCCGGAATATTCCACTTTCTTTTCGCGTAATTTGTGCCTGGTCAATTGAATAGAACTGATGAGGGTGTTATTTAAGGAAGGATACTTTCGTTCGATTAATAGCGCAATTTTTTCTTTGTTCAATAAGGAAAACAATGGTAATAGGAATACCTTTAAAAAAACAAAGGATAGTATAACAAAGCTGCCAATAGTGAAAATAACAAGACCGAATGGAAATCGCATAAGGCCATAAATATAGGTCGCACCCAATATCAACAAAAGCAGATATGTTGAAAATAATAGCGCCATCCCGCCATAAAATCTGTTTACGATAGCGCTCTTAGCAACCGTCCGTAAAGACGATCTTATGACGCCGTGGCTGTTCTGTGGCTTATTGTCTCTGTAGTTTAGAAGGACAATAAAGTCAAACATATCCTTCAATGTTTGGATTGATTTAAAGAATAGTTCCTTCATGGATTTGATGATATTCGAGGACATTAGGCGCTTATCAAAAATATTTTGACATTTTTAGCAAAAAACGTAGCGCCGATCCCTTGTGGTCGGCCCGCCTGCCTACGGCGCGGGCAGGCATTTGGCGGGGGATAAACCACCCGCGCTACGCATTCCGACTCGTTCGGGTTAGAATACTTTATTTCTAAATTAGGCATTCGGCAACTTTCTTACGCCACTAAGGGATTGACAATAAATAACATGAACAACTTCATGCCTGCCTGAGCCCTGTTAGATAACTGGCAAACCCGAAGATTTGCGTTACGTTTTGTCTGCCTCACCAGGTAACTTAAGGCTCCCGTCGTAATTATCTAACAGGGCAAG
>JANLHY010000754.1 GCA_024653795.1 Candidatus Brocadiaceae bacterium
AAGACGCATCATCCAGGAAGAAATGAAACAATTCGTGGACGTCAAAGGGGATTATGTGGGTATTGACGACATGTCTTTTTCCCTGATGTGGAAGGACGGCTCAACGGAAGCGCCTTTATTTGGAGACGAAAAAACCATCGCAGCCGTAACTGCAGAAGACCTTAACACACACTACAAAAAATTCTTTGTCCCGGAAAATATCGTCCTCTGCATCAGTGGAAATTTCGAGAAAGAGCCGGTCTCTCGCCACATAAAAGAACTATTCGGAAATTTACAGGGAAAGTTTTCTGCCCAGAAACCATTGCTGAAAACGACACAAACAGAGAAAATTTTGAAAAGACCACTCAGGCAGTTATAGATGAGGGAAACAAACTTTCCCGCGAAGGGATAACCGAACAGGAACTCAGCAGGACGGAAGAACGGGTATTTAGCCAGATGCAGCTCGTCATGGCCAACTGGTTTGGTATCGAGGAGCTTTTAATCACCCCAAAAACACCCGATACCCCTGAGAAACAGGCGCAGAAAATTCATGCTATCAAATTAGAAGATGTGCACAACGTTATTTCTGAAATATTCGTGCCAGAAAAACGCAATTTCATCGTCGTGGGGGCATTTAGTTGGTTGAACAAAAAACATACGATCACGCTCCTTAAATAAGACGAGGCGAAGCCTCAGACCAATAAAACATTGAAACCACAGATTCCGCAGATTACACAGAAAAAAGATACTTGAAGCCTCTTTTGAAGCCTGTCCTCGTGAAAACGGGGATTGGTCAGCTTGGTTTTATCCCCGCCCAATTTCAATCCCAGTTCCTCTTCGATAATCTATAAAATCTCCATTTGTAATCACTACATTGAAATCCTATACGATTAAGTTGATTTTCAAAATAGTAACAGTTCACTCCATCCCCTAAGGGATTGACAATAAATAACATGAACAACTTCATGTTGCTGTGCCATCAGGGCTAAAGCCCCGGTAGGAAGTGTATCCACTAACCCCAGCCTTAAGGCTGGGGTTAATGACGGTCTTATCGTTCGACTGAGCTCACGACGAAGTCTGAATTGGGCTTTAGCCCTGACAGTGCCTAATCTTCAAAGCGCCTGTACTGAGCCTGTCGAAGTGTCGGACAAGTACAGACGACCGTCGGGTCGTCTCTACAAGTTCAGATTATTTATTGTCAATCCTCAACCCACCCACCAGGGAAATACTCATTGTCCCCTTGTATTCCTCCCCCTGTCCCCCTCACTGAGGGGGAGAAAGGGGGAGGGGGGAGGTTTAGGTGGGGGTGAACTGTTATCAATACTTTAATTGCTGCCTCACAGTCGGTGTTAAAACCGACCAATTGCCCACCCCTGTTTACAATAGTATTCACGGCTCCGATCTTCTTTGCCATTGGATCGATTGCATCCAGATGATTGACTACTGACTCTTTGTGAGGAATCGTTACACTGTAACCTTTAACATCCAATCCTCTAAACGCCCTTATAAAATCACCGATATTATCTACCTTGAAAGGAACATAAA
>JANLHY010000755.1 GCA_024653795.1 Candidatus Brocadiaceae bacterium
ATTTTGCTTATGAGGTCTGTCTTATAGGTTCTGCCGCGCCATTGTTCGGTAATGCCCTTTTGATTACCGTGCCCTTTTACCCCAGTCACCGTCATCCCCGGATACCCAATATCTGACAGGGCCTCCTTTACCATAGCAAACCTATCTTCCCTCACAATTGCTATAATCTTTTTCATGCTTTATCCTCCTAAAATAATTATTGGTGATAATTCGCTTCTTTATCTTTTAAAGCTTTGCGTTCTTTGTGCCTTTGCGGTGAGATAAATTCTTACAATTACTCTATATCTCCGTCATCCAAACGATACGGGGCATTAATCCACGGACGGGAAACTAATCTACCCGTATAAGTAATCGGACGCCCCGCCCTTATATCCATAACCGCTTCGAACCTCCTCCAGTCAAATAAGATCTCCACTTCCGCTCCATTACCACGCTGGCGGCTCACCCCAACACGATTCCAGTCCACTCGCCCCATCCCTTTATAAGCCACAATTCCTTGCCATCGCACATATTTGCCCTTGTATTCCTTCCACAATTCATTTTTCTCAGAACGCGATAATGTACTCTCTTTTCCAAATTTCTTGTTCATCTCTTCGATAGAAATATTTATGAAATCCTTTGGTATTACTTCTGCAACCGTCTCAGTAGATTCCTTTGCTGCCATTTGCTCTTTATCCAGAGTATCGCTCTGTACGGTTTGTCTTGAACCAGCAATATCAGAAACCATATCAGAGACAGGAGGATTGTTTGGCGCGAAGAGTTTCTTTCGATTAGTTATAGAAGGAACGGCTTCGGCTTCCGTAAACAGCTGACAAAACGTGTTCTTGTAATCACGAATTCTCTCTGGATCGTATTGAAATAAGACGTCATTACAAATGTTTCTGTTCCGATACGCCAGCCAATTGTAAGCGCCGGTTACCAATACCCTGTCGTCCAATACAACAAAATCCTGCAACGGGTTTTCACCATGTTGGCGCTTCAGGACTCTTACGTCAAATCCTTTATAAATTAATTTTTCTGCAAGCGAACCCCTTGATTTGTCATTGCCATGTTCTAAAATCACAACACGCACCCGAACGCCTCTGTCTCTTGCGACATCCAGATATTCAGCTATTTCCAGGGCTGCAAAATCATGAATACAAATATACACACAATGCTGTGCATACTCAAATCCCTCTTTCAATCGTTCTCTGACAGTACCATCAGGGGCATAATGGGTGTTACTTGCTGCGAATAGAGAACTGGAAATACACCCAAGAATTGCCGTAATTAATAATTTATTCATCTAAAAATATTATTCGTTTCATGTGAAATTGTTCTCCTTATACGCCAGGAATGCCTTGGGTAAATTATCCAGAATATCCGTGGCGATCATCGAAATTTCACCTTTTTCCCGCGCCGCAATATCACCCGCCAGGCCATGCAAATAGGCGCCCAACTGCGCCGCCTCAAATGGTGTATATTGTTGTCCCAAAAAGGCAGCAATCATGCCTGTCAGCACGTCTCCCGCACCGGCGGTAGCCATACCAGGATTCCCTGTCTCGTTAATATAAAACTTCTCCTCGTTCATAACAATGGTCTTGTGCCCTTTCAACACCAGGGTTACATTCTTCCTGCCTTTAACAAACATCCTGGAAATTTCCAGGCGTTTTGATTGACCTTCCTGTGTTGATATACCTAAAAGACGCCCCATTTCACCAGGGTGCGGAGTTAGCACAATCTGTTTTCTTATCTGATCTAATATCTTTGGGTTATCCGCCAGGGCGTTAATACCATCAGCGTCCAACACAATGGGGCAATCCAGGGACTGCAATAACCACAGAATCAATCTCTTCGTTTCCAGATACTGGGATAAACCAGG